>JAJZJT010000026.1 GCA_021809995.1 Actinomycetes bacterium | reverse complement strand
GCCCCAACGCACTCGGCGCGCTCGGCGCGCTCGTGCGCACGGTCGAGGGGTACGCGGCCGCCGGTGCACGCGAGGACGACGCGCTCGACGAGCTCGTCGCCGCCGTGGCACCCGCGCCGGTCGTGCGTGTGCCGCTGCTGGCCGGCGACGTCCACGACGTCGCCGGCCTCGCCGAGCTCGGCTCCCTCCTCTACACCGCGGCCAACGAAGGCGGTCGGCCGGCGCGGTAGGCTCGCGGCGTGACCTCCGTCCTCGTGGCCAGTGACACCGCCTCGGTCCGTGCCGAGATCGCCGCGGTGGTGCAGCGTCCCGACCGCGAGGTCCGCGACGTGCACTCGGGGCCGGCGCTGCTCGCCGCCGTAGCCGAGGACCTGCCCGACCTCGTCGTCGTCGACATGCAGATGGGCAACATGGGTGGCATGGCGGTCTGCCTCGAGCTCCGGCTGGAGGAGTCCTACGGCAGCCTCGCCCACGTTCCGGTGCTCATGCTCCTCGACCGCCGCCCGGACGTGTTCCTGGCCCGGCGCTCAGGTGCCGAGGGCTGGCTCGTCAAGCCGCTCGACCCGATCCGCATCCGCCGCGCCGTCGACGCGCTGCTCGCCGGCGGGACTTTCGAGGACCCGTCGTACCAGCCGCTGACCTCAGCGTCCGCCCTCGCGGGCTGAGCGGCCGCCGGGCGGGACCGACGCTCCTCACGGTGTTCGGCAAGCACGACGGAACGTCGCACGAGCCCCGCAGGCCTGCGGCCGCCGACGGGCGGCACGGTCGTCGTGGTCGGCGGGGAACGGGCGACAGCCGACGCGCCCGCCACAGGAACAGCGAGGCGCCCGAGGGCGACGAGCGGGCCGGCCACGACTCCGAGTCGCAGCTCCACGTCATCGAGGACGCGCTCGGCGACCTCGACACGATGGTCGTCCGCGAGGTCATGACCCCGCGCGTCGACGTGGTCGGGCTGGCGATCCCCGTCACGGCCGAGGACGTCACTCGGGCCGTGCGCGAGTCGGGCCACCGGTCGTTCCCCGTCTACGGCGAAGACCTCGACGACCTCGTCGGCGTCCTCTTCGTCAACGACCTCTTCCGGGCAGGCTGGCGGATGACCGGCTGGCCACCAGGAGGGGAACCTGGCGGGCCTGGGCGCTCGTCCGGCCAAGGGACCGTGGAGGCAGGGGGCATGCCGGCCGAGCGGCCGCTCCCCGAGCCGCTCCAGGTGTCACGACGACTGCGCCAGCCGTTCCTCGTCCCCGAGTCCCTGCCCGTGCTCGAGGTCCTCACCGAGATGCGGCGCCAGCGCCGCGCCTTCGCCGTCGTGGTCGACGAGCACGGAGGCGTCGAGGGCGTGCTCACCATCAAGGACATCCTCGGCGCCTTGGTCGGTGATCTCCCTGACGAGTTCGACCCCCTCGACGAGCCCGACGTCGTCCGCGTCGACCAGAACCGATGGCTCGTCGACGGCCGGATGGGCGTCGACGACGTCCGCGAACGGCTCGCCATCGACATCCCCGACGGCGAGTACGTCACGCTCGGCGGCTTCCTCTTCGAGCGCTTCGGCCACATCCCGGCCGAAGGCGAAGCCGTGGCCGTCGACGGCTGGGACCTGCGGGTGGCCGAGATGGACCGCCGTCGGATCGCCAAGGTCGTGGCCAGGCGCTCCCTGACGGCCGAGCCACGACCGGACGACCCCACGGTGGACCAGGCCCCCCCGGGGGCGCCGCGTCCGACCGACGAGTGACGGCCCGTCCGGGTCCGCCGCGGCCCACCCCCGGAACCGTGCCCCCGGGGGTCGACTAGCATCGTCTCGTCGCCGACCGGTCACCCGTAGTGCGCCGGACGTGCAGACGGGCTGTGGCGCAGTTTGGTTAGCGCGCTGCGTTCGGGACGCAGAGGTCCCCGGTTCAAATCCGGGCAGCCCGACCAGAGCTCTCGGGCGCCCGTCAGCCCGTCGGTGCCCGTTCGACCTTGCGGACGACCGGGCTGCTGCCTGCCGGCCGGGCGATCGGCCCCCGAGCTGCCCTCATCGGCCTGGACGGCTCCGTCCTCGCCGAGCAGCACGACGAGAGCTGGCTTGCCCGGCGCTGCCTGTCAACGGCGTGGCCGACGAAGACCGAGATGCAGGTGATCGGCGGCGAAGTGACCGGGCAAGAGGAGGTGACCGCTGCCGAGCTCGAGGTGGTCGGTTAGCCAGTCAACGAGATCGCTGCGCCGGTCTCCTCTGACCGATCGCCCGGACTTGACCAGCTTGCGTGGACGCGTCAGGGAGCCCGGTCCCCTCGCCACGGGTAGGTCACGGCCCCGGAGAGGTCCGACGGCCAAGGCACGCGCGCCTGGCTACAAGGAAGACGCCACGGTCACCGACGCCGTCGCAACTCTGGCGAGGCTCCACCACGTGGGGTCGAGCGGTCATTCTCCTCCGGTGCCCACGTGAAGTCCGGATCGCGTCGTTCGAGGAAGGCGGCCATGCCCTCGGCGGCGTCGGGAGCCGAAGCGGCCTCGGCCGACCACCGGTCGGCGAGCGCGGGATCGACGGTTCCATGCACGCTCGCCGCGTCGACCAGCTCTTTGCTGGCCATCTGGGTGAGCAGCGACCGTTCGCGGGCGAGCAGCGTCGTGAACGCTTCCACGCGGTCGTCGAGCTCGCCGGCCGGGTGGACTTCGTCGAGGAGGCCGACGCGCAGCGCCCGCTCGGCGTCGACGATCTCGGCCGAGAAGAGGAGGTGCTTGGTGGCAGACGGCCCGGCCAGGCGGACCACCCGCTCGAGCGCGATCGCCGGGTAGACGATGCCCAGGCGGGCGGGCGTGATGCCCACCCGCGCCGTGGCGTCGGCGAACCGGAGGTCGCAGGCCACGGCGATCTCGGTACCGCCGCCCACGCACGCACCCGTCACCACCGCGACCGTCGGCTTGGGAAAGGCAGCGAGGGCGGCGTCGGCCTCGGCGTTGACCTCGTGGTACTCGGCCGGGTCGACCGTCGCCAGGTCGGCGATGTCGGCCCCGGCGCAGAAGTGGTCGCCGACGCCCCGGACGACGAGGACGCGTACCGCGGGATCGGTGGCAAGCCGCCGGCAGTGCGCGGCGAGCGCCCGCCACATGGCGAGAGTGACCGCGTTGCGCTTGGCCGGCCGGTTCAGCCACAGCGTGGCGACGCCGCCCTCGACGGTGGCGGCGAGGTCGTCCTCGAGGTCGGTAGGGGTCGGTGTCGGCATGGCTCCCTCTCCGGTCGGGTGGTCGGGTGGTCGGGCAGCGGGGCGGCAGGCCCACGGCGGCAGGTGCCTCCCCGCCGGCCACCTCGGGACGCACGGGCGGCCGCCGACGCTAGCTGAGCAATCGGGGCAGCCCGGTGCCGGCCGGGGGCCGTCGGAGTGACCAGGCCCCGGTCCCGGTTCCGGCCCGACGGGCAACGTTTCCGTGAACGTTAGACTTCGCCCATGCTCTCCCCCCCTGCCGTCACCCAGGGTGCGAACGACGACCGCTACAAGTGGGTCGTCCTCTCCAACACCACGCTCGGCGTCCTGATGGCGACGATCGACCTGTCGATCATGCTGATCGCCCTCCCTGACATCTTCCGGGGCATCCACATCGACCCGCTCCGTCCCGGCAACAGCTTCTACCTGCTCTGGCTCATCCTGAGCTTCATGGTCGTCACCAGCGTGCTGGTCGTCAGCCTCGGCCGCCTGGGCGACATGTACGGGCGAGTCCGCATGTACAACCTCGGCTTCGCCGTCTACACGTTCTTCTCGCTGCTGCTCACCGTCACCTGGATGTCCGGCACGGCGGCCGCCCTGTGGCTGGTCGTGATGCGGATCTTCCAGGGGGTGGGCGCCGCCCTCCTCATCGCCAACTCGGCGGCCATCATCACCGACGCCTTCCCCGAGGACCAGCGGGGCATGGCGCTCGGCATCAACCAGGTCGCCGGCATCAGCGGCTCGTTCATCGGCCTCGTGCTCGGCGGGGTGCTGGCCCCGGTCCAGTGGCGGCTGATCTTCCTCGTGTCGGTGCCGATAGGGCTCTTCGGCACGGTGTGGGCGTACCACAAGCTCCGCGAGGTGCCCCGCCGTTCGACCGCCCGGCTCGACTGGCCCGGCAACATCACCTTCGCTCTCGGGCTCATCGGCGTGATGGTGGGGATCACCTACGGCATCCAGCCCCACGGGAGCTCCACCATGGGGTGGACGAGCCCTCTGGTGCTCGGGTGCCTCTCGGGCGGTGTCGCCTTCCTCGTCGCCTTCGGCTTCATCGAGCAGCGGGTCCCCGATCCGATGTTCCACCTGCCCCTCTTCCGCATCCGGGCGTTCACGGCCGGCAGCCTGTCGACCCTTCTCGCCAGCATCGGGCGCGGCGGCCTCATGTTCATGCTGATCATCTGGCTGCAGGGCATCTGGCTGCCTCGCCATGGCTACTCGTTCGCCCGGACGCCGCTGTGGGCCGGCATCTACATGCTCCCCCTCACCGCCGGCTTCCTCCTCGCCGGCCCCGTGTCGGGGTTCCTGTCCGACCGGTTCGGGTCGCGACCGTTCGCCACCGGCGGCATGCTCGCCGCGGCCGCGTCGTTCGCCCTTCTCGAGATGCTGCCGGTGAACTTCTCCTACAGCGTCTTCGGCCCGATCCTGCTCTTCAACGGCCTGGCCATGGGCGCGTTCGCCGCTCCCAACCGGGCCGGCGTCATGAACAGCCTTCCCCCCCAGCACCGCGGTGTCGGTGCCGGTATGAACTCGACGTTCCAGAACGCCGCCCAGGTGCTCTCCATCGGCGTCTTCTTCACGCTGATGATCGTCGGCCTGTCGGCGACCCTGCCCACGACCCTCTACCACGGACTGGTCGCCAACGGCGTGCCGCCGGCGGTCGCGACGCGCGCCGCCCACCTGCCGCCGGTCTCGACGCTGTTCGCCGCTTTCCTCGGCTACAGCCCCGTCCAGCACCTCGTCGGAGCCTCCGTGCTGGCCCACCTCTCCCGACACCAGGTCGCCGTGCTCGACGGCCGGAGCTTCTTCCCCGCGCTCATCTCGAAGCCGTTCGCGAACGGGCTCCATGCCGCCTTCGACTTCTCGATCGGGGCTTGTCTCGTGGCCGCCGGCGCCTCGTGGCTGAGGGGTGGGAAGTACCGCTACGTGGAGCCTGGCGCCACGGTGGAGGGGGACGCCGCCGGCGACGCGGACATGCTCCCTCTCGCCTCAGCTGCCGAGGGCTGACACGCCGACAGGCACGGTGCGCGACCCCGCGAGATCGGGGCCCTCGACCAGCACGCAACGCGTGCCGCGGTAGATGGTCGGCATGCACTTGTTGCAGTGGACGCAGCGCGACGGTGCTGCCTCACCCCGTTCCATGCGGGCCACCAGGTCGGGCTCGCGCAGGAGCGCCCGCGCCATGGCCACGAAGTCGAAGCCCTCGGCGAGCGCCGCTTCGATCGTGGCCAGGCGGGTGATCCCGCCGAGGAGCACGAGCGGCAGGGACAGCGCCTCGCGGAACTGGCGGGCGTAGGGGAGGAAGAACGCCTCCTCGAACGGGTAGGCGGGCATCATCCGCGGGGCGACCAGCCGGAAGGCGGCGCGGGTCGCCCGCGGCATGGTCGCCGCCATCTCCGCGACCGGCGCCTCGCCCCGGAACAGGTACATCGGGTTGGCGAGCGAGCTCCCCCCGGTGAGCACGAGGGCGTCGAGGACGCCATCGGACTCGAGCAGCTGGGCGAGGGGGACGCTCTCGTCGAGCCACAGGCCCCCGCGGACGCCATCGGCCATGTTGAGCTTGGCGAGCACCGCCACCCGGTCGCCCACCGCCTCCCGTACGGCGGCGAGCACCTCGCGGGGAAAGGCGGCGCGGCGTTCGAGCGAACCGCCGTAGCGGTCGTCGCGCCGGTTGAGCTTGGGGCTCAGGAAGGCGCTCAGCAGGTAGTTGTGACCGAGGTGGACCTCGACGGCGTCGAACCCGCACCCGGCGACGAGCCGCGCGCCGTCGGCGAACGCCCGCGTCACCCGGGCGATGTCGTCCTCGGTCGCCGCCCGCGTCCAGCGCATGGCGAGCGGACTGAAGAACCGGGTCGGGGCGAGCGCCGGGTGCCCCGTCGCCGCGGCGTTGGCCACCGGGCCGGCGTGCCCGATCTGCGCCGACGCCAGGGCCCCGTGCTCGTGGATGGCATCGGTCAGGCGCCGGAGACCCGGCGCCGCCTCGGGCGTCAGCACGATCGTATGCCCGTCGGTGCTCCCCTCTGGCGACACGGCGCAGTAGGCGACGGTCGACATCCCCACTCCACCGGCGGCCACGCGACGGTGGAACTCGATGAGCTCGTCGGTCACCACCCGGTACCGGGTCCGCCCCTCGAAGGTGGCGGACTTGATGATCCGGTTGCGCAGCGTCACCGGCCCGAGCGCGGCCGGGGCGAACACGGCAGGCACCGTACGTGAGCCAGACGCTCGGTCGTGCATCGATCCCCCCAAGGCACCTCAGCCCGCCTCCGCCACCCGGTTCGGCAGGAACCCGCCGGCCAGGCTAGGGGACCGGGCGCCCCGCTGCACGGGCAGGGCGCGGGGCGGCGGACCTGGGCCTTGCGACCCCAGCCGGTGCGTCCGGCCGGCTCGCGCTGCCCGCGGGCACGGCCGGCCGACCACGAGCGTCGCCGGCGATCGTCGCCCCGCACCTGGGTCTACCTGCTCGGTGGGCTCGGGCGCCCGGTTGCCCGCGGTCGCCGGCAGGCGGGTGCGGGTCCCGAACGAGCTGGTGGGCGCGTCAGACCAGCCGGCCTCGCCAGTGCCGGAACACCGGCGCCGGAGCAGATGCCGCGTCCGCCAGCGCCGGCGTCCGGCGATGCCCCGGCGCCGGGAGCGCCGAGCCCGGCCCCGCCGGGCACCACGCGTTCGCCGGGACGCCCTTGCAGGGGTCCGGCATGGTCGGGAGGTTCTTCGGCAGCGGGTGCATCGTCACCACCGTCTTCTTCGGGTAGGACGCTCCAGCCGGGCACGCACCGAACCCCGTGTCGCACAGGGTCTGCGACAGGAGGGCCGGCGGCACGTTGGGCCCCTTGGCGATGGCCCCGCAGGTCGGCTGGGTCTGCTCGAGGTTCGACGGGGTCGAGCCGTCGGGGGCCACGTTGCCGGCGAAGCAGTTCTGCGGCTTGCCCGCCGTCAGCACGATCTGGCCGTAGTCGCCGTTGGTCGGGTTGCCGAAGTAGCCGTTGTGGCTGAACGTGTTGTGCACCAAGGCGTCGCCCTCGGTGTCGTAGACGCAGCCGAACCCGTTGATCTGGGTGCCGCCGCTCCCCGAGCACGTGACCCCCGGGTAGGGGTGGTCGCTGTCGGGGAACGGCACGAAGAGGACGCCCCACGCCCCGTTGTTCGAGAAGGTGTTGTCCATCACCGTGTCGTTGCGCCCGCCCGAGACGGTCATCCCCGTGCCAACCGGCCCGGCGGCGGCGTAGCCGGGCGCCTCGGGGACGTTCGGGTTGTTGTTGTCGTGCACGTAGTTGTGCATGAAGACCCAGCACGAGTGGGTGTGGGTGATCGGGCTGATGCCGTTGTCGGGGCAGGCGCCGTTCTGGGGAGGCGGAGGGTCGCCCAGGATCTGGGTGTTGGTGTCGAAGCCGTCCTCGTTGTGGTCGAACTGCGAGCTCTCGACCACCAGGGCGCCGCCGGAGTTGGTGCCGGAGTAGCCGAGGGCGTTGTACTCCATCCAGGCGTGGTCGATCGTGATGCCGCAGACCTGCTGGCAAGCACCGACGTACATCCCCGAGTCGTTGAAGTTGCTGGCGTAGACCTGGTCCCAGGTGGCCGGCCCGGCGGCGTCGTTGGCGAAGATGCCGTAGGTGGCGTCCTCGCTGACCGGGCCGTAGTAGGTCGAGGTGGCGGTCAGGTAGCTGCCCCAGTAGCCGTGCAGGCCGATCTTCGCCGTGCCCTGGCCACCGTCCCACCAGATGCCGTTGCCCTGGCCGCCCTGGCCGGCGAGGAAGTTGCACACGGTGAGGTTCTCGACCCAGACGTCGTTCGCGCGGAAGACGTCGATGCCGTTGCGGCCCATCGGCTTGCCGTCGGCGGCGGGCGCCCCCTGACGCTGGTCGGCCGGGTTGGCGCTGCACTCGGGGGAGCCCGGCTTCGTCCCGTCGACCACCACGGTGTTGCGGTTCATGCCTCGCAGGTGCAGATCGGACGTGGTGATGAGGACACCGCCGACCTCGCCCAGCTTGAGCTGCTGGGTGGTGGGCGGATGCTGGAGGTCGTCGGACTCGTGGTAGTCACCGGGGCCGACGAGGATCCAGTCGCCCGGCTTCGCCGCGTCGACCGCCGCCTGGATGGTGTGGTACTGGCCCTGCTTGCCGTGGTAGGAGCCAACCAGCAACACCTTCCCCGACGCACTCGACGAGCTCGTGGGCCCCGAGCCGCAGGCGGCGAGCGCGAGCGCGCACACGGCGACGGCTGCACCCGCCAGTCGGCGGCGACGGGCAGTGCGGGCAGTGCGGGCAGTCACGGTGTCCCCCTTCTCCCCGGTCCTGGCGGGGTGCGTGCGGCAGCTTGGCGGGTGCCCCGACCCTCGGTGGCGATCCCCGTGCCAGCACGCCGTCGGCAAGTCGGGTCCGCGTCACACGAGGTCAGCGAGCAGAGGTTCAAGCGAGCGGCACTACCTGTCGATACTGCCACCATCATGAGCAGGGACGCGGGATGCCCGAGCGGGGCACCGCGCGGTGCGAAGGGCGGGGGAAGGGTCCCGTGGCCCGACGTTGGCGACCGTCCCCCCGCAGGGGGCACGGAGCATCGTCGTGCACGACGGCCACCGCTCTCGAGCGACGCGTCGGTCACCCTGGGACGCTCCCTGTTCGAGCGCGCCCCCGAGGTCGCCACGTCGATCACCGCCGACTGGGAGGCGCACACCGGCTTCCGCGGGACGCCCGAGGAGCTCGAGCTCCGCTCGGAGATCCTCCGGGTGGCCGAGCTCGGGACCCGGGCGGTGGCCCACTTCCTCGTGACCGGCGAGTCGCCCAGCGACGAGCAGGCGGCCGTCATCGCTGCCACCGGACGCCAGGGCGTGACCCGCCGCATAGCGCTCGGCACGCTGACCAAGCTCTACCTCCTCTGGCGTGACCACACCGTCGAGGCGCTCCGCCACGAGGCAGCCATGCTCGACACGCCGGCCGACGTGCTCGAGCTGGCCTTCGCCGTCGTGCGCTCCGGGGCAGACGCCAGCCTGGTCAGCATGGCGAGGGAGTTCGACGTCGCCTACGAGCAGCTCCAGTCCGACCTCGCCGCCGAACAGTCACGACTGGCCCACCTGGCCGCGCACGACTCTCTGACCGGACTTCCCAACCGCAGCCTCCTCGTCGACCAGATGCGCCGCGCCCTCGCCGCCGCCGAACGGTCGCGGGCCCGGGTCGCCCTGCTGTTCATCGACATCGACCATTTCAAGGCGGTCAACGACGGCTACGGTCACTCGGTGGGTGACGCCTTCTTGCAGGCCGTGGCAGCGCGGCTGACCCAGGCGGTCCGCCCCGGGGACACGGCGGCGCGCCTCGGCGGAGACGAATTCGTCGTGCTGTGCGAGGGCCTCAACGGCGGGGAGACCGAGGCGCGCGCCGTAGCCGAGCGCATCAGCCAGTCCCTGACCACGCCCGTCGCCGCGGCCGGACAGCTGCTGTCGGCCGGCGCGAGCATCGGCGTGGCGATCGCCGAGCCCGGCGACGACCCCGAGGTCGTCCTCTCCCACGCCGACGGGGCCATGTACGAGGCCAAGCGCAACGGCCGCGGCCGCATCGAGCTGTTCCGCTCCCGGCCGTAGCACGCTGCCGGCGAGGCCGGGCGTCCCGACCTGCTCACCGGGGCCGGCGACGCCCCCAGTCGGCCAGGACCCGGCGGTACTCGGCGTCCCACCGGTCGTAGCGGTCCCGCAACGCCGCGCCCCCCCACCCCTCGGGCAGCAGCGCGGGCGGCAAGAGCGGGTCGTCCAGCAGGTGCCGCACCACGGTGGCCGACAGCTCGAAGCCTGCCGCCAGCATGTCGGGACCCCGGGGCTTCAACCGGTCGAGCTCGGCGACGAGAACCTGGGCCCGCGCCGACCAGCCGTCGAGGTCCCACAAGCGGGCGGCGAGATGGCGCGAGTCGACGTCCAGCTCGGCGGTGCCCACCACCACGTCGTCGCCCGACAAGCCGGAGAGGTCGAGGACGAGGTTGTCGGGTCGGGCCCACACGCCGTCACGCACCTCGCCGAGGCGGGCCCGGGCGAGGAGCCGTCGCCGAGCGGCACGGACGTCGGGCGCGCTCGCCGGGGCCACGACCACGACGAGCGACCAGCGACCCGACCACGGCCCCGTCGTCCCCGCCCGGCCCGTCCGCTGACGACCCTGCCGTTCGAGCAAGTGGCCGGCCAGGCGGTAGCGGCCAGCGCCGTCTGTCGTCACCTCGCCGGCGGCCACCATGCGCGAAAGGGCGACCCGAGCCCGGTTCTCGTTCACGCCGAAGAGCCCCGCCAGGTGGACGAGGTGCGACACCGGCAGCTCCGGCGGCTCCTCGCCGAGCAGGGCGCTCGCCAGCACCGAGCGCGCCGTCAACGGCCTCCTACCGGCTCCTTGCACCCTTACGGCCTTGACTCACACGTCTCAAAAGTGTAATGCTCCCTCACGGTGGACACCATGGTGCCCGACTCCGCGCTGCGGCCGCAGGTCCTGCCGACCGAGCGCTTGCTCCCCGACGGCAAGTGCCGTCCCGAGCTGCGCGCCGAGCTCCGGCGCATCGACGACGCCCGCAACGCCCTGAGCGTGGCCGGCCTGTGGTTGGGCGTCGTCGCGATGGTCGGCGTCGCCGTCTGGGCGGGGAACCCCTGGCTGTACGCGGCGGTGTTCGTGGCCATGGGCCCCGTCCACGCACGCTTCGCCATCCTCATGCACGAGGCGGCCCACAAGCTCCTCTTCACCAAGAAGACGGTCAACGACTGGGTGGGCACGTGGCTCGTCGCCTACCCGGCGTTCGTCCCGATCGGTTTCTACCGTCGGGGCCACTTCGCCCACCACCGCGAAGAGTTCGGCCCGGACGAGCCCGACCTCGCCTACTACAGCGGCTACCCGTGCGACCGCCGCGCCCTCCTGCGCCGCCTCGCGCGCGACGCCGTGGGCATCTCGGGGTGGAAGAACTTCCGACTGCTGCTGCGCGGGGTCCGCTCACCCGCCTACCGCCGCCTGTCCCTGTCCATCCTCGGGGTCCAGGCCGTGCTGTGGAGCGGGTCGTGGGCGGCGACAGGCCGGTGGTGGATCTACCCGGCGTTCTGGTGGCTCCCGTGGATGACGCAGTGGCGCGTCCTGAACCGCCTGCGCTCGATCGCCGAGCACGGTGGCCTCGAGGCGAACGGTGACCGGCGGGCGACGACCCACGACGTGCGCCAGTCCCTGCTCGCGCGGGTCTGGCTCGTCCCCTACAACACGGGCTGGCACCTCGCCCACCACGTCGACATGGGCGTGCCGTGGCGGAACCTGCCGGCCTTCCATGCCGAGCTGGTCCGGGCCGGCTACGTCACCGACGAGCTCACCTGGCCCAGCTACCGGAGCCTGTGGCGAGCCCTGTCGTCGACCGGGACCGCCCGCGCTCAGACCACCCGGCCGCGCGCCGCCCGGTAGCGGCGGACCAGCCCGGCGGTCGACGAGTCCTCGCCCGCCAGGTCGGGCGCCTCCTCGCCGCCGAGCAACGGCGCGAGGTCGCGGGCCAGGGCCTTGCCCAGCTCCACGCCCCACTGGTCGAACGAGTCGACGCCCCACAGCGCGCCCTCCGTGAACACCGTGTGCTCGTAGAGGGCGACGAGCTGCCCGAGGACCGAGGGGGTGAGCCGGGGGGCGAGCACGGTCGACGAAGGCCTGTTGCCCGGCATGACCTTGTGGGGCACGAGCGCCTCGGGCGTCCCCTCCGCCCGCACCTCGTCGGCCGTCCGCCCGAACGCCAGGGCCTTGGTCTGGGCGAGGCAGTTGGCGACGAGCAGGTCGTGCTGGTCGCCGAGCTCGTGGGTCGAGTGCGCAAAGGCGATGAAGTCCGCCGGCACGAGGGCGGTGCCCTGGTGGAGCAGCTGGTAGAAGGCGTGCTGTCCGTTGGTCCCCGGCTCGCCCCAGAAGACCTCGCCGGTGGGCAGCGACACCGGCGAACCGTCCCGCCGGACCGACTTGCCGTTCGACTCCATGGTCAACTGCTGCAGGTAGGCAGGGAACCGTGCGAGCCGCTGGCTGTACGGGAGGACGGCGTGCGTGTCGACGCCGAAGAAGCTCCGGTACCAGACGTTGAGCAGCCCCTGGACGACCGGCAGGTTGCGCGCGAGCGGGGTGTTCTTGAAGTGCACGTCGACGGCGTGGAACCCGGCGAGCATGTCGGCGAACGCCTCGGGGCCGACGGCGACCATCAGCGAGAAGCCGATGGCGGAGTCGTAGGAGTACCGCCCGCCGACCCAGTCCCAGAACCCGAACATGTTCGCCGAGTCGATCCCGAACTCGGAGACCGCCTCGGCGTTCGTCGACACGGCCACGAAGTGGCGCGCCACCGCCTCCTCGCCGGCCCCCAGGCCGTCGAGGAGCCACCGCCGGGCTGCTCGGGCGTTCGTGAGGGTCTCGAGCGTCGTGAAGGTCTTCGAGCTCACGACGAAGAGGGTGCTCGCCGGGTCGAGGTCGGCCGTCTTGGCCACGAGGTCGACCGGGTCGACGTTGGAGACGAAGCGGGTGACGATGCCCGGCTGTGCGTAGTCGGCGAGCGCCTCGGCGGCCATGGCCGGCCCGAGGTCCGAGCCCCCGATGCCGATGTTGACGACGGCGGCGATCCGGCGGCCCGTGTGCCCCCGCCACTCGCCCGAACGGACCCGTCGGGCCACCTCGCCCATCTGGTCGAGCACCGCGTGCACGTCGGCGGGCACGTCCTGCCCGTCGACCTCGAGCGACGCGCCGCGCGGCAGGCGCAGGGCGACGTGCAGGACGGCACGGTCCTCGGTCGTGTTCACGTGCGAACCGGCGAACATGGCGTCGCGCAGTGCTTCGAGCCCCGCCCGGCGGGCCACCGCGACGAGCAGCGGGAGGGTCTCGGCCGTCACCCGGTGCTTCGAGTAGTCGAGCACGAGGTCGCCAGCCTCGAGGGTCATGGAGTTGGCACGTCCGGGCTCCTCGGCGAAGAGGTCTCGGAGATGCCGCGGGCGCACGACCTCGGCGTGGGCGGCGAGGCGCGCCCACTCCTCGGTAGCGGTGACGTCGATCGGCGCGGGGACCTCGGGTGCGGGCACGGGCGACCTCCTTCGGGCTCGGGAGCAGGCGCCAGGGGCGGACGGAACGGACCCTCCGCCGGCTCTCCCGACCGTAGCCCCGACGGGCCAGGGCGGCCCGGCGGGCGGGCACCGGGGCGGCCCGCGCCGCACCGGTCGGGAGAAATTCCCGGCGGTTCACCGCTGCGTCACCGGCCCCTCGCGGCCCGTTCACCTGCGCTCCCTACGGTGTCTTGCGATGGGAGCTGCCCGAGGCGTCAGCGGGACCGGAGCGACGGGACAGGCTGTCCGGCGGACGACCCCGCGGGCGCGTCGGGGCGCGTCGGCAGCTTCCGTCACCACGGGTGGTCGTCGGTGCCGCGCACGGCGCTTGCCACCCACCCGGAGCGCCAGGTGGCAACCGTGAGCCTGGCCCTCCGCGACGTCGCACCAACCGCGGCCACGCTCGCCGCCACCGTGGACGCGGGCCCCGTCGCCGTCGACGCCGACGCCGTTGGTGGCGCGCCTGCCGTCCTCGTCGTCGACGGCGACCCCGCGACGGCGTCGGCCACCGCTCGCGCCCTCGAGCTCGAGGGGTTCGCCACCGAGGTCGTCCACGAGGGAGGCCGCGCCCTCGCCCGCCTGGACGAGCGGGCACCGGCCCTCGTCCTGCTGTCGACGTCGCTGCCCGACCAGTCCGGCATGGCCGTCTTCCGGGCAATCGCCGCCGCTTCGGCCGTACCGGTCATCGTCATGGCGCCCCCCGACGACGAGCTCGACGCCGTGCTCGCCCTCGAGGCGGGGGCGGCCGACCTCGTGACGGTGCCGGTGCGACAGCGAGAGCTGACGGCGCGGGTGCGGGCTGCGCTGCGCCGGCACGCGGCCAGCGCGCCGACGACGTCGACGGCCGCCGGCTCCGTCCGCCTCGACCCGGCGCAGCGCGAGGTGACCGTCGACGGTCGGCCCGTCGACCTGTCGCGCAAGGAGTTCGATCTCCTCGCCCTGCTGTTGGAGCGCCCGGGCCACGTCGTGTCACGGGCGACCTGCATGGAACGCCTGTGGCCGTCGCGCAGGCACTCGGACAGCCGCACCCTCGACACCCACGTCAAGCGGCTGCGCAAGAAGCTCGAGCCGGAGCCGACCCGTCCCCGGTACCTCCTCACGGTCCGCGGCGTCGGTTACCGGTTCCGCCCCTGACACCCCTGACACCCCCCGGGCGCCCCGGACCTTCCCCGGCCCCAGGTGCGCCACGACCGGCACCCGTCGCCTAAGCTGGTCGTGGCGATGGGGCTCGCCCGAACCGCCGTGTGGACGCGGCTGATGGCTCCTACCGGACCAGGCGATCGGCCCCGGGGAGGACCGTGCCCGCGAGCGACAGCCCCATCGACCATCGGCGGCACCGTCAACTTGGCCGCGCGCTGGCGGGCGAGGGGAGGCGTCGTGTCGTCGCCATCGGTGTTGGCGGGGCCCTCGGGACGCTCGCCCGCTACGGCACCGAGCGCGTGCTCGCCACCGCCTCGCACGGGTTCCCCTGGGGGACCTTCGCGGTCAACGTGACCGGATCGCTGGTGCTGGGCGCCGTGCTCACCCTGGTGCTCGAGCGCTGGCCGCCGACCCGCTACGTCCGCCCCTTCGCAGCCATCGGCTTCTGTGGCGGTTTCACCACGTTCTCCACGTTCGTCGTCGAGGTCGACCGCCGGGCGTGGGCCGGGCACGTCGGGGTCGCCGCCGGCTACGTGGTCGCGTCACTGGCAGCCGGGCTGGTCGCCGTCACCGCCGGAGTCGCCCTGGCCCGGGTCGGGGTGCCCCGCAGGCGAGGGCACGCACCGGCCACCTCCGGGGCGGGAGCGCCGGTCCATCGAGCAGCGGAGCCGCTGGGCACCGCAGAGAGGACGAACAGGTGAGCGGACCCGTCGGACAGGCAGCCGAGCGCCTCACGGTCATCGTGGGTGAGTCGGACCGGTACCACCAGAAGGCCCTCCACTCGGAGATCCTGCACCGGGCTCACGCCGCCGGCCTGGCCGGTGCGTCGGTGTGGCGCGGCTTCGAGGGCTACGGCGCCCGGAACCACATCCACACCACCCGGATCCTCAGCCTGAGCGAGGACCTGCCCGTCAAGATCGAGATCGTCGACGCGCCCGAGCGCATCGACGAGCTCGTGGCCTCCCTGGCCGACCTCGAGATCAACGGCCTCGTCGTGCGCGAGCCGGTGACGGTCGTCCACTTCGACGGTTCGGGTACGGGCCGCTGACGTGCTGCTCGCCGCCGTGGCCGTCGCCGGGGCCGTCGGAGCCGTCCTCCGCTATGTCGTCGACCGGGCTGTCCAGTCCCGGGCCGAGAGCGACTTCCCCGTGGGCACCTTGGTGGTCAACGCGTCGGGAGCGGTCGTGCTCGGCTTCCTGACCGGAGCCGGCATCCACCACCACCTCGCGAACGGGTGGGTCACGATCCTCGGCACGGGGATGATCGGTGCGTACACGACCTTCTCGACCTTCGCCTACGACGTCCGCCGGCTCCTCACCGAGGACGCCCCGGTGAGCGCTCTGGTGGACGTTGGGGCGAGCGTGCTGGCCGGGCTCGGCGCGGCGGCGGTCGGGCTCGCGCTCGGCGCGGTGGTCTGACCGAGCGGAGCGAGCAGCGGCCCGCACGCTCCCGGGGACCGAGCCGAAGCGGGGACCGCCACCGCGCGGCACCCGGCTCCGCGCGGCACCCGGCTCCGCGGGCTTTCGCGCGCTGTTCGCGAAGAGATCACCTTGCGGACGCCTGTCGGTGGCCTGGCGTTCACGGGTCGTCCCTACCATCCGGCAGTGGGCCTGCCCCGGGCGCCGCGCCGGACGGCCCACTGGCGCCATGGAACCGACACTCGACCCCGCCGCGATGCCAGGGCCGCGCCCGCCGGTCCTGGCCGACGTCGACCCGACGCGTCCGGTCGTGCTGGTCGTCGAGGACGAAGCGTCCTACCGCGAGGGGATGGCCGTCGGCCTGCGCCACGAGGGCTTCGCCGTCCGGACGGCCGTCGACGGTGCCTCGGCGCTCCGGGCCTTCGCCGAGGAGCGGCCCGACGTCGTCCTGCTCGACGTGCTCCTGCCCGACATGCGCGGCACGGAGGTCTGCCGGCGCATGCACGAGCTCGCCCCGGTGCCCGTCGTCATGGTGAGCGCCATCGACACCGAGCTCGACGTGGTCCTCGGCCTCGAGCTCGGTGCAGCCGACTACATCACCAAGCCGTTCCACCTGCGCGAGCTGGCGGCCCGCATCAACGCCATCCTGCGCCGCGTGTCGGTCGCGGAGCATCCCTCGTCACGGTCCCGGCAGGCTGGCACGCCGCACGCCGAC
>JAJZJT010000331.1 GCA_021809995.1 Actinomycetes bacterium | reverse complement strand
GCTCGACGACCCGCCCGCTCCCCGACGTCCCCACCGCGGACCTCGCCCCCGCATCAGGGGCCGGTCACGGACTGACCCTCACCGTGTCGCACTCGGCGGTCCCGGGGGCCGCGTCCTTCCAAGCCGTCACCTCGACTGCCCGCGCCGTGCTCGTCCCGCAACCGTCGCTCGCCACGCCGCCGCCGTCCCCGAAGATCCCTCACCCTCGCTCCGGCACGGGTAGCCCGGTCAACCCGGCGCCCGAGGGGTCCGGGCGCGTCCCCGCCGGCCACACGTCCGTGGGCCCGAACCTCCCTGGCCACCGGTATCCCGGGTCCGCCTACGGGTCGATGTCCGGCGGCGGCACCCGCATCGAGCTGCCGACCGGTTGGGGCCCGGCCGCGGTGACGTGGACGGGGACCTTGACCGTGCCGCGCTCGGGGCTCTACAGCCTTTCGCTGGCCGGCTCGGGAGCAGCCACCCTCACCCTCGACGGGAACCCTGCGGTGAGCGACCCGGAGAACCACGTCCACGGCATCTGGGCCCAGCCCGTCGACCTGGTCTCGGGCCACCCGTACCACCTCGTGCTGCACTGGACACCGCTCGGGCGAGGAGCGGGCACGACCAGCGCGCTCCAGCTGGGGATGGCCTACGACAGCGGTGCCATTGCCAAGGCGGTGGCGGCCGCCCGGAAGGCCCAGGTGGCGATCGTCTTCGCCGGCGACTTCAACGCCGAGGCATTCGACCGGCCCAGCCTCTCCCTGCCCGGCGACGAGAACGCGCTGATCGCCGCCGTTGCCGCCGCCAACCCCCGGACGGTGGTCGTGCTCGACACCGGGGGGCCGGTCCTCATGCCGTGGCTCTCCGCCGTGGGCGGAGTGGTCGAGGCGTGGTACCCCGGCCAGGCCGACGGCCAGGCCATCGCCGCCGTGCTCTTCGGGACGGTAGACCCCTCGGGCCACCTGCCCGTCACGTTCCCGACCTCGATGGCGGCCACGGGCATCGCGTCCGCATCTCAGTGGCCCGGGGTCGGGCTGACCTCGACCTACAGCGAGGGCCTGGACGTCGGCTATCGCTACGACCACGCCACCGGCACGGTACCGCTGTTCCCCTTCGGCTTCGGCCTGTCCTACACGACCTTCTCGCTCTCGGGCCTGTCGGGCACCTGGACGGGGACGGACGAGCGCCTCACGGTCACGGTGACCGACACCGGTGCCCGCCGCGGCACGGCCGTGCCCCAGGTCTACGTCACCCACCCGGCGGCGGCCGGCGAGCCGCCCGCCGAGCTGGCCGCGTTCACCACCGTGACGCTCGACCCGGGCCAGCACCGGACGGTCGCCCTCGACGTCCCGGCCAGCGCGCTGCGCACCTACCAGGGCGGCGGCTGGACGACGGTGCCCGGCACCTACACCTTCGGCGTCGGCCAGTCCTCGGCCAGCCAGCCCCTCGCCGTCACCGCGACGGTCCCCTGACTGGGCTCCGCACCTCGTCACCGCGGCCCGGCGCAGACGGGCGGAGCACGCCGACGAGCTCGACGTGCCGGGTCATCGGGAACAGGTCGAGAGCCCGCAACCCCTCCAGGCGCCACCCGGCGTCGAGCAGGACGCGAGCATCGCGGGCGAAGGTCGCGGCGTCGCACGAGACCGAGACCACCACTCGAGGCTCGAGGTCGGCGATCGCCCGGACCGCGTCGGCCCCCGCACCCTTGCGGGACGGGTCGAGGACGACCACGTCGGCTCGCCCGACGTGCCGGGCCAGCACCACCGGGTCGACCGGGGCCCGCACGACGGTCACATGGCCCCAGCCGGTCGTGTTGTGGACGGCGTCGTCGCACGCCGCCTCCGAGCGCTCGATCGCCACCACGGTGCCACCCGGGTCCACCGCCTCGGCCAGGGGAACGGTGAAGAGCCCGGCGCCGGCGTAGAGGTCGGCGACCCGCTCGCCGGGACGCGGACGGGCCGCGTCGAGCACGGCGGCGACGAGCACGTCGGGAGCAGCCACGTGTGCCTGCCAGAAGACGCCAGGGCTGACCCGGTACCGACGGCCCGCGGCCACGCGTTCGAGCGGGCGGGCACCGATGCCGGTCACCCCAGAGCGGTCCTGGTCGGCAGCACCACGCCGTGCGGCGCCCGGGCCTCGCGCGGGCTCGGCCCACGCGGTCGCCTCGCCCGTCGACGGATCGGCCTCCACGACGACGGCACCGGGGCGGGAGCCGGACCGGATGGAGCGCCGCGCCTCGGTCAGCAGCGGGTGGGCGACCAGGCATCGCTCGACCGGCTCGACGTCGTGCGACCGGTGGCGACGCAGCCCCACCCGCCCGTCCTCGGCGACGGCGAAGCGGAGCCTCGTCCGCCATCGGAGGCCGTCGACGGGCGGCGGCGCCTCGACGACGACTGGCACGTCGACCCCGGCGATCCGCCGGAGCTGGGCAGTCACGACGGTCGCCTTGGCCGCCCGCTGAGCGGAAAGGGACATGTGCTGGAAGTCGCACCCACCGCACCGTCCCGGCCCGGCGACCGCACAGGGCGGGTCGACCCGGTCGGGCGACCCCTCGATCACGTCGTGGACGTCCGCTCGGAGGAAGCTCCGGCGCACCTCGGTGACGGCGGCGACGACGCGCTCGCCGGGCAACGCGTACCGCACGAAGACGACGCGCCCACCGGGTTCGCGGGCGACGCACGCGCCGCCGGGGGCCGGCTCGCCTACCGTCAGCTCGACCAGGTCGCCGGGGGACGTCACCGGGCGGTTGTACCACGGCGCCGGCACGAACGGGACGCTACGGTGGCTCCGCCCGCCACCCAGCCGGGCCGCCGCAGCGCCACCCAGCCGGGC
>JAJZJT010000330.1 GCA_021809995.1 Actinomycetes bacterium | reverse complement strand
CTCGGCACCGCCGGTGACCACGGGCGTGGCCGAGCCCCTCGACACCGACGCCGAGGTGTACCACGCCCTCGTGGTCGGCACCGCGGACTACCTGGGCAAGAACGGCTTCGGCGACGCCGTCGTGGGCCTGTCGGGGGGGATCGACTCCTCCCTCGTCGCCACGGTGGCCGTCGACGCCCTCGGGGCCGGCCACGTCCACGGCGTGACGATGCCGTCGCGCTACTCGTCGGCCGGCTCCGTGACCGACGCCCTCGCCCTCGCCGACAACCTGGGCATCTCGTGCGCCACGGTGCCCATCGAGGACGTGCACAGGGCCGTGGGCGCCACTCTGGCGCCGGTGCTCGGCGGACTGCCCTCGGGGCTCACCGACGAGAACCTCCAGTCGCGCGTCCGGGGCGTCCTGCTCATGGCGCTGTCCAACGCCAACGGTTGGATCGTCCTCACCACCGGCAACAAGAGCGAGATGGCCACCGGCTATTCGACGCTGTACGGGGACTCGGCCGGTGGGTTCGCCGTCATCAAGGACGTCCCGAAGACGCTCGTCTACCGGCTGTGCCGCTATCGCAACGAGGCGGCGGGCCGGGTGCTCGTGCCCCAGGCCGTCCTCGACAAGGCGCCCTCGGCCGAGCTGCGGCCCGACCAGCGCGACGTCGACTCGCTCCCGCCCTACGAGGTGCTCGACCCCGTGCTCGCCGGCTACGTCGAGCAGGACCGCTCGGCTGAGGAGCTGGTCGCAGCGGGGTTCGACCGCGACGTCGTCGAGCGGGTCGTCCGCCTGGTCGATCGGGCGGAGTACAAGCGCCGCCAGATGCCGCCGGGTGTGCGCATCACGACGAAGGCCTTCGGCAAGGACCGTCGGATGCCGATCACGAACCGCTACGGCGCCGCGCCCCGGCCGACCGGCGCCGGTGCCGGCAGGGGCGGCGAGCGAGCGGGAGGAGCTCCGGGTGCCTGACGGCGCTGCCAGGACCGGGCGCCCGGGCGCGCTCCCTCTCGGGCGGACGGCCGAGCTCGTCGGTGCCTACCGCTGGGTCGAGCTGGCGCTCTATCGGGCGTTGGGCGAGTGGTCGGTGTCCATCCCCCTCCCCGAGGTCCAGCTCGTGCTGGCCGAGCAGAGCAGTCGCCACGCCTGGCACGCCGAGCTGTGGGCCGACCGTCTCCCCGTCCTCGACGGCGTGGACCCCGACGCCCTCACTGCGCCGCCCGTTCCCGCCGCGTCCATCCTGGCGGCACTGGTGGGCGCCGAGGACGCGGCACTGCCCGGGGTCCTGCCCCGCCTTGCCGGGCTCTACCGGGTCGTGCTCCCCCGTCTGGTCGTCACCTACCGCGACCACCTGGTTCGAACCGTCCCGACCACCGACGCCCCGACGGCGCGAGCGCTGCGCCTCGTCCTCGCCGACGAGGAGGAGGACTGGCGGGTCGGCGAGCGGCTCGTCCAGCGACTGCTGTCCCGTCCCCACGACGTCGAGGCCGTGGCGGCGACCCTCGAGCGCCTCGAGGGCGTCGCCGTGTCGGGGGGCCTGCGTGCGGGCTTGGTCGCCCTGCCTCCTCATCCTCCGTGACGCCGCCCGGTCCGGCTGGGACGGACCCCGCCGACGGGCCGCCGGGCGGCTCTTCGCGACCCCGCCGACGGGCCGCCGGGCGGCGGCGGGAACCCGCCCCGGACGACCGGAGGACTTGACGCGTCCGGTAAACTGCCGAAAAAGCGACAGACGTGCCCGATCACGCCCCCCGGGGCCGCGGCACCCGGGCCTCCGCCCCGGGTCGCGGCGGTGCCGGGCGGCGACCCGCTGCGGCGGGGCAGACGCAAGGACCCGGTGAAGGTGGCGAAAGAGCGGCTCGAACGAGACGACGAAGACCTGGTCCGGCTGTACCTGACCGATATCGGTCAGTACCCGTTGCTCACGAAGGACGACGAGGTGCGCCTCGCCCAGGCCATCGAGGCCGGTCGCGAGGCTGACGCCGAGCTGACGTCCGCCCCGAAGGGGCTGTCCGCGGCACGCAAGCGTGAGCTGCGTCGGACCGTGCTCCAGGGCGAGCAGGCCCAGCAGACGTTCGTCCAGTCGAACCTCCGGCTGGTCGTCTCGATCGCCAAGAAGTACCAGGCCTCCGGCCTGCCCCTCCTCGACCTCATCCAGGAGGGCAACCTCGGCCTCATGCACGCCGTCGAGAAGTTCGACTGGCGCAAGGGCTTCAAGTTCTCCACCTACGCCACCTGGTGGATCCGTCAGGCCATCACCCGCGGCATCGCCAACACCGGGCGGACCATCCGCCTGCCGGTCCACGCCGGTGACACGCTGGCCCGGGTGCAGAAGGCCCAGGCCCGTCTCGAGCTCAAGTTCGGCCGTCCCGCCACCCTCGCCGAGCTCGGCGCCGAGGTCGAGATGCCCGAGGACAAGCTGGTCGAGGCGTTGCGGTTCCGGGCCGAGCCGCTGTCGCTGTCGGAGCCGCTGCGCGAGGACGGCGACGCCGAGCTCGGCGACGTCGTCGAGGACCGCTCGGCCGAGTCGCCCTTCGAGGTGGCCGCCGTCTCTCTCCTGCCCGACGAGATCGGCCGGCTGCTCTCGCCCCTCGACGAGCGCGAGCGCGAGATCCTCCGGCTGCGCTTCGGGCTCGACCGGGGCGAGCCTCGCACGCTCGAGGAGGTGGGCGAGCACTTCAACCTCACCCGCGAGCGCATCCGGCAGATCGAGGCCCGTGCGATGTCCAAGCTGCGGCATCCCTCTTCGGACACCGGCGCGCGCGACCTGCTCACCGTCTAGCCCGCCGTCGCCAGTGCGCCAGTGCGCCAGTGCGCCCGGCGCCCGGAAGGACGAGCG
>JAJZJT010000025.1 GCA_021809995.1 Actinomycetes bacterium | reverse complement strand
CGCCGAAGCCCGCCGCGGCGGGGACGTCCTCGAACCCGGCCCGGCGTGCCCGCTCCTGGGCACCCCCGACGAGGAGCGGCTCGTAGCGCAGGCCTCGCCCGATGAGCAAGGCGCCGGCCCCGGCCGGGCCGCCGAGCTTGTGCGAGGAGACCGACACGAGCTCGGCCCCGAGCGAGCCGGCGTCGACGGGGACGTGCCCGGCCGCCGCCGCGGCGTCGACGTGGACCGGCACCCCCCGGGCGTGGCAGACGGCGACCACCTCGGCCACCGGCTGGACGGTGCCGACCTCGTGGTTCGCCCACTGGCAGTGGACGAGGTCGGGGAACCGGCCGGACTCGGCCCGGCACCGCTCGAGGGTGTCCGCGACCCCCTCGGCGGAGAGGCGGCCGGTGCCGTCGACGGGCACGTCCACCACGCGGGCCAGGCGCTCGGAGGCGGTTCGCACGGCGGAGTGCTCGACGGCCGCGCAGGCCACCAGCCGCGGGCTCGTCGCCGGCACCCCGGGCCCCGGTGCCCCGAGAGCGCCCCAGACGGCGGCGTTGACGGCCTCGGTGCCGCTCGAGGTGAGCACCACCTGGCGGGGCCGCACCCCGAAGAGGTCCGCCACCTGTTCGCGCGCCGTTTCGAGCCACGCACGGACGGTGCGACCCTCGTGGTGGGCACGCCCCGGGTCGGCGGCCGGCAGGGCGAGGGCCTCCTCGAGGGCAGCGCGGGCCTCAGGGCGCAACGGGGACGTCGAGGCGTGGTCGAGGTAGTGGCGACCGGTGCCCGGGCGCGGCGCCTCGGTGGCGGCCAGCTGGCTCACACCAGGGCAGCGCAGGCGTCGTCGCCGCGAGCTCGTGACGACATCACCACCGGCACGCCGCGCGTGTCGGTGCAGCACAACCCGGCGAGCAGGCCCTTGACCATCCCGCGGTCGACGGCGCACAGCACCGGGTTCTGGGCGGCGGCGTCGCCGAAGGGGCAGGCGTCTGCCACGACGGTGGTCGACGTCCCCCGGTCCTCGGCGTGGGCGGCGAACCCGTGGGCCGTGAGCGTCTCGGCAATGGCGTGCATGGCCGTCCGGATGGAACGCTGCCCCTCGCCGGGCGCCATCTGCTCGGCCAGCGTCCGCCCGTACTGCTCGCCGACTCGCTCGGCCATCAGCTCGGCGTCGGCCGGCCCGAGAAGCTGGAGGGCCTCTTGCAGAAGGAGGACGAGCAGGTCGTCGCGCCGGGTGAGGAGGTCGTGCGTGGGGTCGTCGCCGACGACGCGGTACCGCTTGGCGGGTCGTCCCGCGCCCGTGCCCGACCCCCGCCCCACGGTGACGTCGACGTACCCGGACGTGGCCAGCCGGTCGAGGTGGTGGCGCGCGACGTTCGGGTGGAGGGAGAAGTGCTTCGCCACCTCGGTGGCGGTCGCCCCGGGGTTGGAGCGGACGAAGAGGTAGATCTCGCGGCGGGTGGGGTCGCCGAACGCCGAGGTGACGGCCGCGACGGCGCCCGAGAAGCGGCTGTCGGGCGTCGGTCCCACGTCCCGTAGTCTACCGGTACCGCCCGAACCGCCCCAGGAGCTGCCATGTCCATCGACGACGCCCAGGTCCGGACCGCCGCAGAGGCCGTCACCGATCCCGAGCTCGCCCGGCCGCTCGGCGAGCTGGGGATGGTGCGCTCGGTCGCCACTCGACGCCGCCGCGCCGTCGTCGAGCTGGCGCTTCCGGTCGCCGAGTACCCGCAGGTCGACGAGCTCACCCGTCGGGTCCAGGCTGCCGTCGAGCCCGTCGAGGGGGTCGCCGAGGTGGCGGTGGAGACCGGGGTGATGAGCGAGGAGGAGCGGGCCCGCCTCCGCCTGCTGCTGCGCGGCGAGCCGGTGGACGGCCACGAGGGCCACGGCCACGAGGGCCACGGCCACGGAGCGCCGCTCGGCCACGAGGAAGGCCGGCCCAACCGCTTCATGCTGCCTCGGTCGAAGACTCGGGTGGTGGGGATCTCGTCGGGCAAGGGCGGGGTGGGCAAGTCGTCGGTGACGGTCAACCTGGCCGTGGCCCTGGCCCGGGCCGGCTACGAGGTCGGCCTCCTCGACGCCGACGTCTACGGCTTCTCCGTTCCGAAGATGCTCGGGGTGGGCACCGCCCCCCTCATCATCGACGACCTGATGGTCCCGCCCACGGCGCACGGCGTCCGGTGCCTGTCGATGGGCTTCTTCGTCCCCGACGAGACCCCGGTCATCTGGCGGGGCCCCATGCTCCACAAGGCGCTCGAGCAGTTCCTCGTGGACGCCTACTGGGGCGAGCCCGACTTCCTCCTCGTGGACATGCCGCCGGGGACGGGCGACGTCGCCCTGTCGCTCGGCCAGTACCTGTCCAAGGCCGAGATCTACGTCGTGACCACGCCGCAGCCCGCCGCCCAGCGGGTCGCCCAGCGCTCTGCCTACGCCGCCCGCAAGCTCAAGCTGGCTGTGCGCGGCGTCGTCGAGAACATGAGCTGGTTCACCGGCGATGACGGTACCCGCTACGAGCTCTTCGGCTCGGGTGGAGGCGAGTCGCTCGCTGCCGACCTCGGTGTGCCGCTTCTCGGGCAGGTGCCGCTGATGCCGGCGGTGCGGGAAGGGGGCGACGAGGGTGTTCCGGTGGTGGTCGCCGACCCCGATGGCGAGGCGGCCCGTGCGTTCGGCGCGCTGGCCACCGCGCTCGTCGACCTCGGCCCGGCGCGGGTCTACCGCCAGGAGCTCAGCGTCCGCTGACCTCTCAGGTCGTTGCAACCGTCGGGCTCGCTGACGGCCGGGCCACCCGCGGGGACGACCCGCCCGGGCCGCCGCCGAGCCGGGTGCGCCGCCTCCTACCGGGCGCCGAGCGGGAGGCGGGCGGGGTCCCACCCCAGCACGGCGACGGCCTGACCGAAGGCGAACCGGTCGGTCATGCCGGCCACGTAGGCGACGGCGGCCCACCGGGCCTCGGGCGAACCGGGGTCGGGGGCGTCGTCGAGCCCCGCCGCGTCGAGGTCGGGGATGCGGTGCGGGCGCTCCGCGTAGTGCTCGACGAGGGCTCGGAGCACCTCGACGACGGCACGGCCCTGGGCGACGGAGCGGGGCCGGAGGTAGATGCGCTCGTAGTTGCAGGCGCGGAAGGCTGCCAGGGCGTCGGCGGTCCCCTCGTCCATGCCGACCCGACCCGTGGCGAGGATCGTCGTGACCATGGCGTCGATGAAGGTGCCCAGCTGCTGGCCGCGGCGCTCGCCGCAACGCTCCCGGACGACCTCGGGCAGCACGGCCGGGGTGACGATGCCGCTGCCGACGGCGTCCTCGAAGTCGTGGCAGACGTAGGCGATCCGGTCGGCCCAGCTGACCACCTCGCCCTCGGGCGTCCGGGGCGCCGGGCGTGACCACGAGTGGTTGCGGATGCCGTCGAGGGTCTCGCTGCACAGGTTCAGCCCGGCGAGCGAGACGTCGGCGCCCCACGGGGCGTGGTCGAAGCCACCCTCCACGAACGGGCTGAGCGCTTCCTCGCTGGCATGACCGCCGGGCCCGTGCCCGCAGTCGTGACCGAGGGCGATCGCCTCGGTGAGGGCGACGTTGAGGCGGCACGCGCGGGCGATGCTGGTGGCGACCTGGGCGACTTCGAGGGCGTGGGTGAGGCGCGTGCGCTGGTGGTCGTCGGGGTGGACGAAGACCTGGGTCTTCCCCGCCAGCCGGCGGAAGGCCGTGGCGTGGAGGATGCGGTCGCGGTCGCGCTCGAAGCACGTCCGCCAGGGGTCGGGCTCCTCGGCGACGGCACGCTCCCCGGCCCCGGCCGCACGGGTGGCCCCGGGGGCCAGCAGTGCGTCCTCGGCGGCCTCGCGCCGCACGCGGTCCAGCCTGGGCTCGACCGGCCCGGCGTGGGCCGACGCCGAGCTGTCCGCGTGGGCGAAGCGCAGGCCCCGGACGCCGTGACCGGCCATGGTGGCGGCCCATCGACGATTGCGCTCGGACTCGAGAGGCGGCCGGTCACGTGCCTGGACGAGCCCGTCGCCGGCGGGGCGCGCCGCGGCGGGGGGCGCCGCCTTGCCCGGTGGTGTTGCCGTTGCCATGGCTCCAGTGTGCACCCCGGCTGCGACGCCCACGGGACCGCCACGGGACCGCCACGGGACCGCCACGGGACCGCCACGGGACCGCCACGGGACCGCCACGGGCGCCGAGAGGGGCGCGGGAGCTTGTATCGTCGGGGGGGCCGGCGTCGTGGCCGGCGACTGTCGCAGAGGAGCGTGCCAGGTGGACGTGCGAATCGGGATCGTGCAGTCGGTCAAGGAGCTCGACGTCGAGCTCCCCGACGGCGCCGACCGGGACAAGGTGCTGGCCGACATCGAGGCCGTCCTGTCCGACGCGTCCGGGGTCCTCTGGCTCACCGACCGCAAGGGCCGACGGGTCGGCGTGCCGTCGGAGAAGGTGGCCTACGTCGAGGTCGACGCACCGTCGACCGATCGCCGGGTGGGGTTCGGGATCTCCTGACCGCCACCGGCCCGCTCGCCGTGGCACCGGCCCTCCCCCCTGGCGTGGCCCGGGGCACCGAGGGCCTCCCGGGTGCACGCTGCCGTCGGAGGGCCCGCGTCACGGGGTCGGCGTGACGGGGTTGCTCGACCTCGAGCTGGTCTTCGTCACCGGCAAGGGCGGTGTCGGCAAGACGACCGTGGCGACGGCCCTCGCCGTGCTCGCCGCGCAGCATCACCGACGGGTCCTCCTCTGCGAGGTCGACGCCAAGGGCGACGTGGCCGGCTACACCGAGACGTCGCCGGCGGGCTTCGAGCCCGCGGAGGTGCTGCCCGGGCTGTCCGCGATGAGCATGGACACCGAGGCTTCGCTACGCGAGTACCTGAAGCTCCAGCTGCGCATCCCCGTCGTCGGCCGCATCGGCCCCCTCGCCAAGGCGTTCGACTTCGTGGCGACCGCCGCCCCCGGGGTCCGCGAGATCCTGACGGTGGGCAAGTTCTGCTACGAGGTGCGCGAGCGGCACTACGACATGGTGGTGGTCGACGCACCGGCGACGGGCCACGTCGTCGGGCAGCTGGCCGCTCCCCAGGGGATCAACGACCTGGTCAAGGTCGGTCTGATCCGGTCCCAGACCGACTGGATGCTCGACATCCTCTCCGATCCGGAGCGGACGGGCCTCGTGGCCGTGTGCACGCCCGAGGAGATGCCGGTCAACGAGACGATCGAGCTGGCGGCGCGCGTCCGTGACGAGACGACGGTTCGGCTCGACACGGTCGTGGTCAACCGGGTGCTGCCCGAGCTGTTCGGGCGCAGCGAGGAGGCCGTCTTCGAGGCGCTGTCCCTCCCTGGCCCGGCAGGGGCCCTTGCCTCGGCGCTGCCCGGTGACCCGACGCCCGTCCTCGACGCGGCGCGCCTCGCCGTCACCCTGCGCCGGACCCGGGCTACCCATCTCGACCGCCTGCGCGAGGCGCTCGACGACTCGGTGGACATGCTCTACCTGCCGTACCTGTTCACCCGCTCCCACGGGCTGCGGACCACGCGCCAGGTCGCCGCGTCCCTGGGCGAGGAGCTCGGGCTGTGACCCCGCCCCCGAGCCAGCGGCGCGGCCACGGCCATGCCGCCGACGAGCCGACGATCGACGGTCTGTTGGCCGCCAAGGAGATCGCCGTCGCCTGTGGCCCCGGGGGGGTCGGCAAGACGACCACGGCGGCGGCGCTCGCCGCGACGGCCGCCGTCCACCACGGGGGCAAGGTACTGGTCCTCACCGTCGACCCGGCCCGGAGGTTGGCCAACGCCCTGGGCCTCGACGGGCTGGGCAACACCGAGCGCCGCGTCCCCCCCGAGGCGTTCCGGGCCGCCGGCGCCAAGCCGCGGGGCCAGCTGTGGGCGGCGATGCTCGACACCAAGGAGAGCTGGGACGCACTGATCCGGCGGCACGCACCCGACGCCACCACGCGCGACCAGATCCTCGCCAACCCGTTGTACGCCAACATCGCCGGCCGGTTCGTCCAGAGCCACGACTACATCGCCATGGAGCGGCTCTTCGAGATCCACGCCGAGGGCGACTACGACCTCATCGTCGTCGACACGCCACCGACGCGCAACGCCCTCGACTTCCTCGACGCCCCTCGCCGCATGGCCGACTTCTTCTCGTCGCGCCTCCTGCGCTGGCTGATCGTTCCGTACCGGTCGCGCCTCGTCAACGTGGCGTCGCGGCCCTTCTACTCCATCGCGGATCGGATCCTCGGGACCCAGTTCCTCGCCGACATCGCCGAGTTCTTCATCCTGTTCCAGTCCATGTACGACGGTTTCGTCGCCCGGGCCGACGCGGTGACCCGTCTCTTGTCGGACCGGCGCACCACCTTCGTCGTCGTCTCGACGCTGGAGACGGTGCCGCTGCGCGAAGCCGAGTTCTTCGCCAGCGAGCTCACCGGCCGGAAGCTCCACCTCGGTGCCATCGTGCTCAACAAGGTGCTGCCCGACTCGCTACGCAGCTCCGAGGCCACGGCGGTCGCCGAGCACCTGCGCGACGCGACGGCCGAGGTCGCCGAAGCGGTCGCGCCGGCGCTGGCTGCCGTCGATGCCGAGCTGGGCCAGGTGGACCAGGTGCAGCGGGTCCTGGGCGAGGTCGCGGAGAGCTTCCTCAACTTCCGGGTCGTGGCCGTGCGCGAGGCGGAGGCGCGCTCGCACCTCGCCACCGCTCCCGACGTGCTCGCAACCGTGCCGTTCTTCGACACCGACATCTACGACCTCGGCGGGTTGCTGCGCCTCGGCGCCGCCGTGTGGGGCACCTGAGCGCCGACGCGCCGACGCCCCGTTCCCGAGCGTGGGCAGAGGCTCGGGAACGGGGCGGGCGAAAGCCGCCGGGAGCGCTCGCCGGCCCGGTGCGATCGGGCCGGGCCTGGCTACCGCCCGGCGGACGTCTCCGTCAGCGCGAGGCCGACGCAGAGGTCGTGGTCGTGCCGCCGACCCCGGTGCCGGCAGCGCCCCCGCCGGCATGAGCGGCGCCCGACACCGACGCATGGGCAGACCCGGGCACCGAAGTGCTGTGGCCGGGTCCCGACGACGAGCTGTTCCCGTGGGGCTGGGTGGCCTCGGGGGGCAAGGTCGGCTGGGTGCTCGGGACGGGGGCGGTCGAGGAGCCGTGAGGCGTGCCGTTCGAGCCGGTGGCGACGCCGGCGCAGAGCTGCTCGACCGACTCGCCCTTGGCGCTCGCCGTGGCGGCGAGGGCCGAGAACGCCGTCGAGCCGAGGTTCGGCTTCGAGGTCTCGGTGCCGCCGCTGGTCGAGGCGTTGTAGGCGGTGCACAAGCCGGGGAGGTTCGACGAGTTGACGATCGGCGGCGTCGTCGTGGTCGAGGGGACGGTCGTCGTCGAGGGGACGGTCGTGGTCGAGGGGACGGTCGTGGTCGAGGGCTGCGTGGTGGTGGTCACGGCGTGGCCGTGCGTGGTGGCGTGGCCGGGGTCGGGGACGGACCAGCCGACAGACGCCAGCGAGTGAGCGGCGACGGTCTGCATCGGGCCGGGCAGTGCACCGGTTGCGGCCGCAGCGACGCCGCTGCCGAACAGCACGGCTGCCGCGGCTGCGGCGGCCTTCAGCGTCAGGAGCCGGGTGAGCATGGGCTTTCTCCTCGTCGAGGTCGACGAGACGCCTGGCACCGGCCCGACGGCGGCGGCGAACGCCCGGACGAGCTCCTCCTCCCCGGGGAGGGGAGCGCGCCCGACGGGCGCGGCGGCCTGCCGGATCACCTCGTGCAGGGGGTGGAGCGCGCGAGGGAGGTCGCGTGCCGCCACCCGCCCGTCGAGGAGGGCGTCGGCCGTCCGTTCGTCGAGTGGTGACCAGTGCATCTCACCCCTGGGATCGTCCGGCGGGCTCATGGCGTTACAGCCTCCGGGGAATCGCCGCGAGTTGTCGCCCCGTTGTCGAGCAATCGTGCCTCCAGGGCCCGTAGGGCGCGGTGCTGGGTCGTGCGCACCCACCCGGCGCTCCGCCCGACGACCGTTCCCACCTCGTCGGCGCTGAGGCCGCCGACGACCCGCAGGACGACGACCTCGGCCTGCTCGGGCGGGAGCCCGCGCAGGAGCACGCTTAGGGCCTCCTCGGCTCCGAGCTCGTCGATGACGACCTCGGCCACGTCGGCGACGGCCGTCCCGTGCACGTCGGGCTCGAGCGACTCGATGCGGGGCCGCCGGCCCATCGCCCGGTAGTGGTCGATCAGCCGGCGTCGCGCCACGGCGAAGAGCCAGGCCCGGAAGTCGTTGGCGTCGCCCTTGAAGCCGACCAGCGACCGGGCGGTGGCCAGCCACGTCTCCGACGCCAGGTCGTCGGCGACCTCGGGCGCCCGGTAGCGCAGGTACCGCAGGAGCTGCGGTTGGAAGGCGCGGAACAGGCACGTGATCGCCCACGGATCGGCGTGCCGGGCGGCCTCGAGGGCGGTGTCGAGGTCGCTCGCGACGTCGGGCCCGACCGAGCCGGCGGTGTCGTCCGGTTCCACTCTGCCAGTATCGACGACCGGGCACCGCCGCTGAAGCCGGCACCTCTGCGACGGGCCGGGTGGCGGCCCGCCCTGCCGTACGATGCACGCGTGCCCGACATCGTCGACCCCGCCGTGGAGGCCTATGCCGTGGCCCACACGACGCCGGAGCCCTGGCACCTCGCCACCACGGCGGCGGGCGTGCGAGGCGAGCTGTCGGCCCCGGAGATGATGGTGGGGTTGGTCGAGGGCCGGCTGCTCGGGCTCCTCGTCTTCGCCCTCCAGGCCGCCGCCGTCCTCGAGATCGGCACGTTCGGCGGCTACTCGGCTCTGTCCATGGCCGAAGGACTGCCCGAGGGCGGGCGGATCACGACCTGCGAGCTCGACCCGACGCACGCCGCTGTAGCCCGGCGCCACGTGGCGGCGAGCCCCTACGCCGGGCAGATCGACGTTGTCGAGGGGCCCGCGCTCGAGACGGTCCGCGCCCTGCCCGGTCCCTTCGACCTCGTCTTCATCGACGCCGACAAGGGCTCGTACCTCGACTACTACGAGGCGGTCCTGCCCAAGCTGGCACGACGCGGTCTCATCGTGGCGGACAACACCCTGTGGGGCGGACGGGTCCTCGACCCCGGCGACCACAGCGCGGACACCGAGGCGATCCGGGCGTTCAACGACCGGGTCGCCGGCGACGGTCGGGTGGTCGCCGTCCAGGCCACGGTACGCGACGGGGTCACCCTGATCCGGCACCGGGAACCCTGACGTGCTCGACTACCACCTGCACCTGTGGCCGCACGCCCAGCGGGACGCCGACACGACGCTCGAGCAGGTGGCCGCCTACTGCGAGCAGGCAGCGGCCGCCGGGGTGGCGGAGGTCGCAGTGACCGAGCACCTCTTCCGCTTCACCCAGGCGCGCGACCGCCTCGACGGCTTCTGGGACGACCTTCCCGGCGACGACGTCCTGCGCTCCGGCATGGTCGCCTACTGGGACCACCACGCCCGCGTCGACCTCGATACGTACGTGGAGGTGGTCGAGGCGGCGAAGGCCGAGGGGCTGCCCGTCGTCCTGGGCCTCGAGGTCGACTACTACCAGGACCGGATGGACGACGTGGCCGACCTGCTCGAGGGCTATCCCTTCGACGTCCTCCTCGGCTCGGTGCACTGGCTCGGGACGTGGCGCTTCGACGTGCTCGACGACCCCGCGGTGCTCGCCGAATGGGACGCCCGCGCCGTGGACGCCGTCTGGGACGAGTACACGAAGGCCGTGGAGGAGCTCGGCGCCTCCGGGGTGTGCGACGTGCTCGCCCATCCCGACCTCGTCAAGGTGGCCGGCCACCGGCCCGCCGCGCCCGACGAGTTCTACGACCGCATCGCCGAAGCGGCGGCCACCTCGGGGATGGCCGCCGAGCTGTCGTCGGCCGGTTGGCGCAAGCCAGTGGGGGAGGAGTACCCGGCTCCGCCGCTCCTCCAGCGGCTGGTGGGTCGAGGCGTCCCGCTCACCACGGCGTCCGACGCCCACGGGCTCCCCGACGTGGCATCCCGCTCCGAGGACCTCGCCGCCATCCTCCGCGCGGCCGGCGTCACCGAGCTGCAGGCCTACCGCCAGCGGCACCCGCACCGCGTGCCCGTCGGGGCAGCGGAGGCCTGACGGTGGCTTCACCGGCCGAGCTGGCGCTCGAGCGCACCGACCTCGACGACGCCCAGCTGTCGCACCTCCGCCGTCTGGTGGGGACCTGGGGGATCCTCGCCGACCTCTCCTTCTCCGACCTGGTGCTGCTCGCCCCCATGGCCGCGACCGACCCCGAGCAGCGGGGCGGCGGGCCCATGCTCGTCATCCTCGGCCAGATGCGGCCGTCGAACAGCGCGACGGTCGTCCAGCACGACCTGGTGGGGCAGACGGTGGGCGCCGCCGACTGGCCGCTCGTCACCGCCACCTACCAGTCGGGCGAGGTGTCGCGGGGCGAGCTGCAGCTCGAAGCGGGGGAGGAGCCCGTCCGCGTCCAGTGCATCCCCGTTCGCTTCGAGGGCCAGATGGTCGCGGTGCTGGCCCGGCTCGCCGCCCAGGCGGGCCGGCGGCCCGGCCACCTCGAGCGGACCTACCGGGACGTCTTCGACCGCTTCGCCGTCATGTTGGCGGAGTCGGCTTTCCCGTTCCCGACCGAGGAGCTGGCCACCGAGGAGGCGCCGCGCGTCGGTGACGGCCTCGTCCTCGTCGACGAGGAGGCCCGCGTTCGCTACGCGTCGCCGAACGCCACCAACGCCTTGCATCGCATGGGCATGTACTCGCAGCTCGAGGGCCACCGCCTGAGCGACCTCGGCGTGGAGGAGTCGGCGATCGAGTGGGCGCTCGCCTCGGCGTTGCCCGTCGTCGAGGAGGTCGAGCGGCGCCCGGACGTCATCGTCCTGCTCCACTGCGTCCCGATCCTCGCCCAGGGCTCCGTCACCGGGTGCCTCGTCCTGTTGCGGGACGTCACCGACGTGCGTCGTCTCGACCGGCTGCTGCTCTCGAAGGACGCCGCCATCCGCGAGGTCCACCACCGGGTGAAGAACAACCTCCAGACGATCTCCGCCCTGCTCCGGCTCCAGGCACGCCGGCTCCCGCCCGGCGTCGGCCGCGTCGCGCTCTCGGAGGCGGAGCGGCGCGTCCGCTCCATCGCCGTCGTGCACGAGATCCTCTCGCGAGATCCGAGCGACCAGGTTCCCTTCGACGAGATCGTGGCGTCGCTGATCCGCATGGCCGAGGACTCGGTGGTCTCGTCCCGACCGGTGACCTTCAGCGTCCTCGGGGAGCTCGGCGCCGTTCCCGCCGACATCGCCACGCCGCTGGCCGTCGTGCTGGCCGAGCTGCTGCAGAACGCCGTCGAGCACGCCTTCATCGAGTTCGCCGCGGCCGACGACGAGCCTGCCGCGCCGCTCGAGATCGTCCAACGGAACGGCGGGACCGCCTACGCCTCCGTTGGCCACATCGCCGTGCGGCTGTGCCACGGCGAGGAGTCGCTCACCGTCGAGGTCGCCGACGACGGCGCCGGCCTGCCTGCGGGGTTCGACATCGACGCCACCTCCAGCCTCGGGCTGTCGATCGTCCGCGACCTCGTGCGCAGCCAGCTGGGGGGGACGATCGAGATGCGCAACGGCCGCCTGGGGGGCGACGCCGAAAGCGTCGGGGACCCGGGCACCGTCGTGACGCTCGACCTGCCGGTCCGACCGGTGGCGAACGGTCGGATCTGAGCCCCGGCACCCGGTCCGGCGCCTTCACACGGTCCGGCAGCGCGGCTCCGTCCGGGTGGGCGGGGGTGGCTCGGAGCTCAGCTGGCTCGGCGGCGTGCGGCGAGCCACGCCTTGCGGAGCTTGCGGCGCTCCTCCTCCGAGGTGCCGCCCCACACCCCCGACTCCTGGTTCGTGGCCAACGCGAAGTCGAGGCACGGCTCCTGGGCACCGCAACTGCGGCAGACTCGCTTGGCCGCATCGATCTGGTCGATGGCCGGACCGGTGGTGCCCACCGGGAAGAACAGGTCCGGCTCGGTGTCCCGGCAGGCAGCCAGCGAGCGCCAGTCACCTTCGTCCCAATCGACCGTGCGATTCCACACGAGGGCCACGACAGTCTCCTCCACGTCCGAAGACCCCTTTGTGATTCCGTTCACATGGCTCGCCGCAGGCGGAGTCGGCTGCCGTTCGGGGTGCACTTCTAGAGTAATGATCGTACCGTCTGGCCGCAAGCACTTGCTCACCCCCGTCCGCCCCGGGGACGGGGGGCGACGACCCGGAGGAGGCCGCGCCATGCCGTCCAGCACGCCGACTGCCAGCCCGGCCGCCGTCCCCGCCGTCCACGCCCACCGCGGCTGTCCCGACGCCGCCCTGGGCATCGCCGAGAACACCACCGGCGCCTTCGCTCGCGCCCGTGAGCTCGGCGCGGACGGCGTCGAGCTCGACGTCCGGCGCACCGCGGACGGCGCGCTCGCCGTCCACCACGACGCCGAGCTGCCCGGGCTCGGACCGCTGTGCCGGCTCCGGGTCTCCGAGCTGCCCGACGACGTGCCGCTCCTCGCCGACGCGCTGGCCGCCTGCGGCGACCTCGTGGTCAACGTCGAGGTCAAGAACGTGCCGATCGAGGTGGACTTCGACCCCGAGGACGAAGCCGCCCGGCTGGTCGCCGACACGGTCGCCGAGAGCCGCGACGAGGGGACCACCATCGTGTCGTCGTTCTGGCTCCCGTCCCTCGAGGCCGTCCACCGCCGCCACCCTGCGCTCGCCACCGGTCTGCTGCTCGCCTCGTGGGCGGACCCGTTGGGCGGCATCGAGCTCGCCGCCGACACCGGGTGCCGGGCCGTGCACCTGCCCGTTGCCCTGGTCGGTCCCGACACGGTCGTCGCTGCGCGAGCCGCGGGGCTCGCCGTTGCCGCCTGGACGGTCAACGATCCCGACGACCTCGACCGCATGGCGGACCTGGGCGTGGACACCGTCATCACCGACCGGGTCGACCTCGCCGTGTCCCGACGCGCCCTGCGTCGCTGACCAGGCACGCCGCTCCGATTGGGCAGGCGCGGTCATTTTGTTCAACAATGCACGACCATGAACGTCGTCGTCTGTGTCAAGCAGATCCCCGACCCGGCCGCGCCTGCGGCGCTGGACCCGGGAACCCACAATCTCGTCCGTTCCGGCAAGCTCATCCTCGATGACTCCGATGCCTACGGCGTCGAGATGGCGCTCCAGCTGGCCGACGCAGCCGGCGGCGGCGAGGTGACCCTCGTGTCGATGGCCCCCAACGGCGAGACGTCGGGCCTCCGCACGGCGCTGGCGATGGGCGCGGCCAAGGCCATCCTGGTCAGCGACGACAGCCTGGCCGGCTCCGACGCGCTGAGCACCGCCAAGGTGCTGGCCGCCGCCATCAGGCGCGCCGAGCCCGACCTCGTCATCGCGGCCACGGAGTCGACCGACGGCTATACGGGCACGACGCCGGTGCAGGTGGCCGAGCTCCTCGGCCTCCCGTCGGTGACCTTCGCCAAGAAGGTCGAGGTGGACGGGCAGACCGTCAAGGTCGAGCGCCAGACCGAGGCCGGCTACGACGAGGTCACGAGCCCGCTGCCCGCCGTCGTCACCGTGACGGCTGGCGTGGTCGAGCCCCGCTATCCGTCCTTCAAGGGGATCATGGCAGCCAAGTCGAAGCCAGTGGACACGCTCACCGCGGCGGACCTCGGGCTGGACGGCTCGCAGGTGGGAGCCGGCGGCGCCCGCCAGCAGATCATCTCGGTGGTCGAGGCGGAGGCCCGTTCGGCCGGTGAGGTCGTCGTGGACGAGGGTGACGCCCACGAGCGCGTCATCCAGTTCCTCGAGCAGCTGAAGATCCTGTAGGGCACGGGCACCAGGTCCGGTAGCGAACCGAGAGGGAACGAGCACACGATGTCGATTGAAACCATCTGGGTCTTGGCCGAGGTCGCCGACGGCAAGCCCATCACGACGAGCCTCGAGCTCATCACGCAGGCCCGCTCGCTGGCCGGCACGGTCGAGGCGGTGGCCTGGGGGCCCGGCACCGCGGACGTGGCCGGGACGCTCGGCGAGCACGGCGTGACCACCGTCCACGACGTGGGCGACATCGGCGACGCCCTGCCCGGTGTCCCCGTCGCCTCGGCCGTCGCCGCCGCCGTCGCCGCCGGAAAAGGGCCCGACGCCATCCTCTTCCCCGCCACCTACGACGGTCGCGACATCGCCGGGCGCCTCTCGGCCAAGCTCGATCGTCCGGTGCTGACCAACGTGGTCGGGCTGAGCGCGGACGACGGCGGGCTCGTCAGCCAGCACGCCATCTTCGGTGGCACCCAGGTCGTCACGGCCCGGTTCACGGGCGAGGGCCCGGGGATCTTCGTCGTCCGGGCGAAGTCGTTCGCCGCCGAGCCCTCGGGCGGCGCTGCCGCCGCGGTCGTGCCGCTGGCGGTCGACGACACGGGCGCGACGAACACCGCCGTCGTGGTCGCCCGCCACGTCGAGGAGCGCTCGGGCCCCAAGCTCGACGAGGCCGACGTCGTCGTCTCGGGCGGCCGGGGGCTCGGCGAGAAGGACAGCTACGCCATGATCGAGGAGCTCGCCGGGCTGCTCAAGGGTGCCCCGGGGGCCAGCCGCGCCATCGTGGACGCCGGCTGGGTGCCCTACGCCTACCAGGTCGGCCAGACCGGCAAGACCGTCAAGCCCACCGTGTACCTGGCGTGCGGGATCTCCGGTGCGACCCAGCACCTGGTGGGCATGAAGAACGCCAAGAACATCATCGCCATCAACAAGGACCAGGACGCGCCGATCTTCACCGTCGCCGACCTGGGGATCGTCGGCGACGTCCACAAGGTCGTCCCGAAGCTGATCGAGGCGCTCAAGGCACGCGGCTGACGCCCCGCCCCGCATCCACCCGGGCCGGACCGGCACGGGTGGCTGCGGGAGCCTCGGCGGAGCCGGTGGCCGCAGGAGCCGACCCACCCTCGGGACCGCCCGGCGGGACCGGGCGCCCGGCCGGACCGCCCAGGCGAGCGGCCTGATCAGATGAGCGGCCAGGGGTACGGGGGACGGTCGCCCACGGGCTCGGGGAAGCAGCCCGTCTCGACGAGGCGCGCCGCCCGGCGTGCCACCGCGTCGCACTCGGCTCGGCCGAGGAGGCGCGTCAGTGCCGGCGGCACGCCGTCGACGAGGGCGGCCAGGTCGGCGAGCAGGTGGGCGGGGACGGGGTCACCGGCGAAGTCCCAGACGACCGTGCGGAGCTTGGGCTCCTCGTGGAAGCACAGCCCGTGGTCGATGGCCCACAGGCGGCCACCCGTCCCGAGGAGCACGTGGCCGCTCTTGCGGTCCGCGTTGTTGGCGACGACGTCGAAGGCACAGATCGCCCGGAGGACCTCGTCGTGCCCTCCGGCCTCGACCAGCGTGAAGTAGTGCTGCTCGTAGTCGGCCTCGACGAAGAGCTGGACCGAGCCCGACCCGAGCGGGCCGTCGTGCCGCAGGACGGTCGGGGGCACGAGGCCCCAACCGAGGGCGTCGGAGAGGGCCGCCGCGGCCACCTCGCGCCGGTAGAGGCCGTCGGGGAAGTCCCACAGCGGTCGCTCGCCCCGTCCGGGCTTGTAGACGGCGTGGACCTCCGTCCCGGGCTCGTCGCCGGGGAGCGGCTCGCCGACGGTGACGAGCAGCGAGAGGTTCGAGCTCCACGGCAGGCGGCCTTCGACGGTCAGCGGAGCGGTGGCCAAAAGGGCGGCCAGCTCCTCGAGGTCGCCCTGGCCGGGACGCCAGCCGCTCAGGCGACGGGAGGCCGGTGGCCGTTCGTCCGGGGGCACTCGTGTCCGGAGGGATCGAGCGGCGAGCCGCACAGCGGGCAGGGCGGCCGTCCCGCCTCCACGAGCGCCGTGGCCCGGATGGCGAAGGCGGCCGCCTGCTCTCTGGTGATCGACACGCGGGCGATGGCGCCAGGCTCCCCCTCGGGGACCAGCTCCTCGACCACGAGCACGATCCGCCTGTCGTCCTCGTCGTAGGAGACACCGATCGTCCCCACCGTCCAGTCGGGCTCGGCCGGCTCCTCGAGGGCGAGGTCGTCGGGCAGGTGACCGGGTCGCTCGTGGTCGCGCACGATGGTGGCGAGCGTGGCGGCCAACACCGCGACCTGGCGCTTCTCGATCTTGAGGGTGAGCAGCAGCCCCCCTTCGCGGCACTGGAGCAGGAAGAGGCGCTGTCCGACGGGCCCGACGGCCCCGACGGTGAACCGGCCCGGGGTGGCGAGGTCGTAGGCCTCGGTCACGACAGCCCCAGCTCGGTGAGCGATCCCGTCGAGTTGATGGTGAGCACGTGGGTCCCCGCCGCACCGTAGGCCACGGCCGAGACGGAGCACGGCGAGACGACCAGTCGCTGGAAGAGGTCGAGGTGGGTGCCGGCGGCCATGGCGAGCGCGGCCTTGATCGGGTCGGCGTGCGAGACGGCCACGATCGTCTCGCCCGGGTGGCGGTCCACCAGGCGGCCGAGCGCGTCGGTGACGCGTCGCTGCATGTCGGCGAAGGACTCCCCGCCGGGGAACCGGAACAGGCTGGGCGCCCGCTGCACGGTGGCCCACTCCGGCAGGCGCATCAAGGCCTTGAGCTCGGCGCCGGTCCACTCCCCGAAGTCGCACTCGACAAGGCCCCGCTCGGTGTGCACGCGCAGGCCGAGGGCCCGGGCGATCGGGGCCGCCGTCTCGCGTGTCCGCTCGAGGGGCGAGGCGTACACGGCGACCGGGGCGGTGCTGCGCCGGT
>JAJZJT010000329.1 GCA_021809995.1 Actinomycetes bacterium | reverse complement strand
GCCGGGCTCATGCGTGCAGCCCGCACTCGGTCTTGTCGCTGCCCGACCACCGACCCGCACGTCGGTCCTCGCCGCCGGCCACCGGACGCGTCGTCGGAGCGCAGCCGATCGACAGGTACCCCTGGAGTAGCAGGGGATGGACCGGCAGGTGGTGGTCGCGCACGTACGCGTCGACGTCGTCGTCGCTCCAGGTGGCAAGCGGGTTGACCTTGACCAGCCCGAAGGTGGTGTCCCACGAAACGACCGGGGCGTTCGCCCGGGTGGGGGCGTCGCAGCGCTTGAGCGCGGTGAGCCACGCCCGTTTGTGCTCGAGGACCCGGCGCAGGGGGACAACCTTGCGCACCTCGCAGCAGCCGGTCGACCCGCACGAGACGCCGGCCGCCTCCGGACCCGGGCGCGTCACCGTCAAGTTGAGCCCGTAGCGAGCCCGGACTTCCTCGACGAAGCGGAGCGTCTCGTCGAAGTGCGCCTCGGTGTCGCAGAACACCACCTCGACGGCGGGATCGACGGCCACCGCCAGGTCGATCAGCGCGACGTCCTGGAACGACGCCGCCAGCACCAGGTCGGGCCCGAAGCGTGCAACGGCCCACCCGAGCACCGTGGACGCCGGGGCCCGATCGAAGCGAGCGTCGGCCTCGGCGAGCTCGTCGAGCAGGCCGGGAGGCGGATTTTGCGTGTCGCGGATCACAACAGGGTCCTTCCGAACAGGGGTAGGCGACTTCGTGAGGGCGCCGAGACGTCCACCGGCACCAGGCGTACCGGCGGGGCCGGCTCCCCTCGACTATATATGACCTAACTAGTCAGGTTTTGGTTCCGGCGCTCGGTGGCCTCTAGGGGCCGTCCGGACACCGGGCCCGACAGCCCCAGCCGGAGACGACGACACCATGATCATCGACACCACGACGACCGACCGCCTCGACGCGCCCCCGGGGACGAGCCGGTCGGTCGACCACCTCGACCCGCTCGAGTCGCACGCCATCTTCGCCATGCGTGAGGTGGCTGCCGAGGCCGAGCGGCCGGTGCTGCTCTTCAGCGGGGGGAAGGACCCGGCCGTCTTGGCGCACCTGGCGGCCAAGGCGTTTCGTCCGGGGGGCTTCCCGTTCCCGGTCCTGCACGTGGACACCGGGCACGACTTCGACGAGGTCCTCGCCTTCCGTGAGCGCCGCATCGCCGAGCTCGGCGATCGGCTCATCGTCGCGAGCGTGCAGGCGTCGATCGAGCGCGACCGGGTCCCCGATCCCGGACCCGCCGCCAGCCGCAACCGCCTGCAGACAACGACCATGCTCGACGCCATCGCCGAGCACGGCTTCGACGCCTGCTTCGGCGGGGCGCGCCGCGACGAGGACAAGGCCCGCGCCAAAGAGAAAGAGCGGGTGCGGGCATCCCCCTTCTCGGACTGGACCGAGCTCGACATCTGGCAGTACGCCGCCCGAGAAAGCATCGAGCTGCCCTCGATCTACTTCGCGCACCGCCGCCCCGACGTCGAGCGCGACGGCATGCTTCTGGCGCTGAGCGAGCGGGTCCGGCCCGGCCCCGGCGAGGAGGCGGCGACCGAGACCGTGCGCTTCCGCACCGTCGGCGACGCCGCCTGCACCGGTGCGGTGCGATCGGCGGCCGCCAGCGTCGAAGAGATCGTGGCCGAGGTGGCCATTTCCCGGGTCTCCGAGCGCGGTGCGACGCGCGCCGACGGCCGGTTCTCCGAGTCCGCCATGAAGGACCGCAAGCGCGGGAGGCACTTCCAGCCATGACCCCGCACCCCAGCCACCGCGTCACCTTCCCGACCGCGGACGGCACGCCGTCAACCGGCCTCGGTACCAAAGAGGCGATGGACCTGCTGCGCTTCGCCGCGGTGGGCTCGCTCGACGACGGCAAGTCGACGCTCATCGGCAGGCTCCACTTCGACACCCGCCAGCCGTTCGACGACCAGGTCGCGGCGGTGGTCCCCGCGTCGGCACGCCGTGACATCGGCGTCGCCGTGCTCGCCGTCGGCTCCCCCCTCGCGGTCGATCCCTACCGGAGCGACCGGATCCCCGGCAGCTTCGTCCTCGTCGACGAGGCCACCAACGCCACCGTGGCGGCCGGGATGGTCGGCCCGCCGCAGCTGGCCGACCCGGCAGCGGCGCCGGTCGGCGGCGCCTGACCGAGATGCCCCCCGACCGACCGCCCGTCTACCCCGTCGGCCTGGTGATCGCCCGCCAGCCATGCCTCGTGGTAGGCGGCGGCCCGGTGGCGGCCCGCAAGATCGAGGGGCTGGCGCGCGCCGACGCCCAGGTGACCGTCGTCGCGCCAAGGGTCGACCCCGACGTCGAGCGGATCGCCGCCGAGCGCGACGTGGCGGTCGAGCGCCGCCCCTACCGGCGGGGCGAAGCGGCCAGCTACCGGCTGGTGTTCGCCGCCACCGGAATACCCGAGGTCGACGCGACGGTCGCAGCCGACGCCGACGCCGCGAGGGTATGGGTCAACAGCGCCGACGACCCCGCCCACTGCACGTTCCTCCTCCCCGCCATCCATCGTGACGGGTCGGTGACCGTGGCCGTGTCCACCGGCGGAGCCAGCCCCGCCCTTGCCACCTGGCTGCGCTCCCAGATCGCCCAGGCGTTGGGCGAACGGCTCGGGGAGCTCGCCGAGGTCATCGCCGACGCCCGCCGCACCATCCAAGAGTCGGGCCGGGCGACCGGGTCGGTCGACTGGCACACCATCCTCAGCGGCCCCCTCCTCGAGCTCGTCCAGGCAGGCCACCTCGACGACGCCCGTCGCCTGCTCGACCAGGCCATCACCTGACGGTGGGCAATCACCGGTTCCCAGGACGTGACTGCCAACACCACCTGCCGCAAGCCCGCAC
>JAJZJT010000024.1 GCA_021809995.1 Actinomycetes bacterium | reverse complement strand
GCCGGTCGAGTTCCGCACCCTCGGGCTCGTGGTGCTGGTCGGCCATCTCACCGAGGGGCTGTTCGACGAGTTCTGGATCGGCTCCTACTCGGCGGCGTCGATGATCATCGTGGGGATCGCGCTGGGCATGGCCGACCGGGCTCGCCTCCGCGACCCGCTCCGGGCTTTTCCGGGCGCGCCGGTCCTCGCAGGGGTCGGTGCGGCGCGCAGCGGTTCCCTGGGCGCGATCGGGCTGCGGGCGCGCATGGCGAGCGCCCGTGCCCGCCTGCGCCCCGCCTGGTCCCCGTCGTGAGCGCCCCTGTCACCGGCCGCACGCCGCGGCTCGTCGTCAACGCCCTGCCCCTCGACCCGCACGGCGGTGGTGTCAGCACCTACATCCGCGAGCTGCTCGTCGCCCTCCCCCCGGTGGTCGGCGCGACGGTGGCCGCCGCCGTCCAGTCGACGGCGGTGGGCGAGCTGCCGTCGGACGTCGAGCCGCTGGTCCAGCCCCCCTCGCGGGGCGTGCGGCGGGCGCTCTCGGGCCTCCGGGGGTTCGGCGCCGCCGACCTCGTGCACGGCCTCGACGTCGACCTACCGCTCGGCCCACGTGTGCCGATGGTCTCCACGGTCCACGACATGGCGCTCTACGACATCCCGTCGGTCTTCCCGCGGCACCGGGTTGTGGGGGAGCGGCTGCTCGTCCAGCATGCCCTGCGCCGCGCTGACGCCGTCATCGCCGTCTCGGCGTTCACCGCGGAGCGCGTCAAGGCGCGTTTCGGACGTGACGCGGTGGTGGTGCACGAGGCGCCGGGCGCGGGGATGGTGGTGCCGTCGGCGGGGGACGTCGAACGGGTTCGCACGCGCTACCGGCTCCCGGAGACGTTCGTGCTCCACGTCGGCAACATCGAGCCGCGCAAGGACCTCGCCACCCTGGCCGAGGGATGCCGCCGCGTCGACGTGCCGCTCCTCCTGACCGGCGCGCCGCTGTGGGGGCACCGCCAGCCCCGGGGGACGACGACCCTTGGGCACGTGGACCGGTCCGACCTCCCGGCCCTGTTCGCCGCGGCGACCGTGGTCGGCTACGCGTCCCGGTACGAGGGCTTCGGACTGCCGCCCGTCGAAGCGCTGGCGTGCGGTGCAGCGGTCGTGTCGACACCCGTGCCTGCGCTCGCCGAGGTCGTGGGCGACGTTGTCGACACGTTCCCCCCCGGAGACGCCGACGCGCTCGAGCGCATCCTTCGCCGGCTGCTGGCCGACGGCGAGGAGCGCTCGGCCCGGGCCGAGGCCGGGCGAGCCCGACTGGCCGGTCTCAGCTGGGAGCGGGCGGCACGTGAGACTGCGTCGGTGTACCGGTCCATAGGGGCATCGGTCTGAAGCCCCCCGTAGCACCGATGGAGCGTGCCCGATGACCCGCATCGTGTTGATGCCCAGCTCGTACCCACCGGCGCTGGGCGGTGTCGAGGAACTGACCAGGCACCTGGCCCTGGCCCAGGTGGCGGCCGGCCATGCCGTCGAGGTCTGGACGACGACGCCCAACGACACCGGGCCGGCGGTGACCGAGGAGCTCGACGGCATCACGGTGCGCCGGTTCCCCTTCCCGCTGCCGGCCGCCGACGCCCGTGCCCTGCTCCGGTTCTCGCGCGGGGCAGCGAGGACCATGGGCCTGCTCCGACGGGCGGCACGTGCGTTCGAGCCCGACCTGGTGCACGTCCAGTGCTTCGGCCCAAACGGCGTGTACGCCACGGCGCTCGCCCGGCTGACCGGCATCCCGCTGGTGGTGACCTTGCAGGGCGAGACTGTGATGGACGACGCCGACATCTTCGAGACGTCGGCCTCGTTGCGGGCCGGTCTTCGGTGGGCGATGCGCACCGCGCGCGTGGTCACCGGCTGCTCGACGTTCACACTGGCCGATGCCGAGGCGCGATTCGGGCTCGCGATCGGTCGTGGCGTCGCCGTGCCGAACGGGGTCGACCTGGCCGCTGCGCCCCTCCCCGAGGCGACGACCGCCCCCGCGGCGTGGAGGGGCGGACCGGGGCGCCCGTTCGTCTTCGCCGTGGGTCGGGTCGTCGACAAGAAGGGCTTCGACCTGCTCGTGCGGGCGTACGCTGCCGTGCCTCCCGGGGAGCGCCACCTCGACCTGGTGATCGGTGGCGACGGCGCGGCACGGGAAGGACTGGTCCGGCTGGCAGCGGACCTCGGGGTCGGCGCGCAGGTCCACTTCCCCGGCCGCCTGTCACGCGAAGAGGTGGCCGTCGCCATGGCCGAGGCCGAGCTCTTCGTCATGCCGAGCAGGCTCGAGCCGTTCGGGATCGTGATCCTGGAGGCGTGGCGAGCGGGGACTGCCGTGGTGGCGACCCGGCACGGTGGGCCACCCGAGCTGATCGAGGACGGGGTCGACGGACTGCTGGTCGACCCGTTCGACACCGAAGCGTTCGCCCGGGTCCTCGGGGCGACCATGGACGACGCCGACCTGCGGCGCTCGCTGGGGGAGGCAGGCAGACGCCGAGTGGCGCAGTTCGACTGGCCCGTCGTGGCGCGCCGGTACGAGCAGCTCTACCCCGAGCCGACGACGCGGCGCGACGAGGGCGAGGCACGGCCGCTGCGCGTGCACTTCTCGGCGGCGTGGCAGGGCAACATCGAGGTCGCTCGCGACGAGCTGCGAGACGCCGGCATCGCCGTCACCCCCTCGCGCCGGACGATCGACTGGCGCCTCGGGCAGCTGGCGAGGGCGCGGGCCTACCTCGGCGACTCGGTGAGGACGGCCTGGCAGGCCAGGCGTCACGACGTCACCGTGGTGAGCTCGGCGGGCCTCGAGACCTTCGTCGTCCCGTTGCTGTGGCCGCTCCTCGCCGGGCGGAGCCGGAAGCTCGTCGTCCTCGACCCGCTTCCGCTCCGGTGGCGCCGGCTCGACCGGGTCTTCGCCTACGGCCTGCGGTCCGCGTCCCTCGTCATCTGCATCCGCAGCGGCGACCGTGGCACGTTCGCGCGCCGCTACGGGGTCGAACGGGACCGGACCCGCTTCGTCCGCATGCCTGCGCCTGTCCTCACGGACGGTCCGCGGCCGGACGGCCAGCCCGGCGCCGTGGCGCAGCTCGACGGAGAACCGTACGCGTACGCGGCGGGGTCGGCGCACCGCGACTGGCCGCTCCTCCTCGCCGCCTTCCGGGCCCTGCCGCACCGGTGCGTGGTCGCGACCCTCGACGTCGAGCGCCTCGGGGCGTCGGCGCCGCCGAACGTGACGCTGCTGCCCGGACAGAGCCCCGACGACGGTCGGGCGATCATGCGCGGCGCGACGGTCGTCGTCGCTCCCTTCGAGGACACCGATCTGGCGTGCGGACCGACGATCGTCCTCGACGCCCTGGCGATGGGCATCCCGGTCGTCGCCACCGACGTCAACGCGTGCCGCGACTACCTCGAGGACGGAGCAACGGGACTGCTCACCCCGCCGGGGGACGCCGACGCGCTGGCCGAGGCCGTCGACCGGCTGATGCGTGAGCCCGAGACCCGAGCCGCCATGGGGGCCGAGGCGCTCAGGACGGCGCGAGCCGAGCTGAGCCGCAGCCGGTTCCTCGACGAGCTGGGCACCCTCCTTCTCGAGGTCGCAGGACGCCGTCAGCCGGTGGCGTCGGAGCCCGACGACCGCCAGCCGTAGAGGCTCGGCGGCGGCCGTTGGGCCGAGTAGGACGACGTCGCGACGGCGAGGAGCCGGGCGGCACGCGGGAGGTCCCCGCTCCGTGCGTGCTCGAACGCCGACCGCAGGTTCCGAGCGGGGACGAGTCGGCGGGTGCGGAACCAGTCGGCGTCGCTGACCAGCTGCTGCTGTGCCTGGTCGAGCCCCTCGAGGGAGAGCCACTTGGCGAAGAGCTTCTCGTACTGGACGGCGAGGTCGATGCGCTGGCTCGCCTGGCTCGGGTGCCGGCGGTAGCGGACGAGCCGGTCGGGGAGGTGGTGGATCGGACCGAGGAGCGCCAGGTGGAGGAAGAGGTCGGTGTCCTCGCAACCCTGGCCCAGGGCGACGTCCCAGCCCGGCGTGGCGAGGTACGCCGACCTTCGCACCAACGTGAAGCTGGGCAGCATCGCGGCAACGACGAAGATGGACTCGAAGGGCGTGACCGGGTCGCCGTCCGGGAGCATGCGGACCCAGAATCGGGTGGCGACGCACCGAGCCCACGGCCACCGGCCGGGCTCGGGGCCGAGGTCCTCGCCGTCGGGGCCGATGTAGCGGTGGCCGGTGTAGACGGCGGAGAGGTCCGGCCGTCGATCGAGGACGGCGACGGTCTGCTCCAACATGGTGGGCTCGAGCACGTCGTCGGCGTCGAGGAACAGGAGGTGGTCGGCCGCGGCGAGCTCGGCGCCGACCCTCCGGGCGTTGGCGACGCCGGCGTTGCGCTCGAGGTGCACGGCGGACACCCGGTGATCGGCGGACGCCAGATCGTCGGCGATCGACCCCGAACCGTCGGAGCTGCCGTCGTCGACCACGACGAGCCGCCAGTCGCGAAGGGACTGGTTGCGAACGCTCTCGACGGTCTCGGTGAGGTAGCGTTCCGCGTTGAAGCATGGCGTGACGACGGCGACCCTGGGCCTGGGCACCAGGTGAGCTTAGGGTCGGGCGGTCACGGGCATGGGTCCTGATCTTTCGTAGGGCGACGGGTCGGTCGTGGGTGGCCTCTACGGTCTCGACGGCCGCGGCTCACCTCGGGACGTGCGGCGTCGGGCCGAAGCGGCGAGCTTCGTGGAGGATCCTTGCCGGAGGTGCAACAGGGCAACGCCAGCGGCCGACAGCTGCTGCGCAACTTCTTCACCAGCTACGTGGACTTCGCCGTCGCGCTCGTCCTCGGTCTGCTGTTCGCCCGGATCGCGCTCCACCGCCTCGGCCCCGCCACCTACGGGCTGTGGGCCGTCCTCGGCGCCATCGCCGGCTATCTGTCCCTGCTGGACGCCGGTGTGTCCACGGCTGTCGTCGGCCGGGTCGCCAGCTGCATCGCCCGGGAGGACCACGAGGAGCTGGCGGACGTGGTCGGGACTGCGGGCGTCTTCTTCGTGGCGTCGGGCGCGGTGGCCGTCGGCCTGAGCGGTCTGCTGGTCCCGTTCATCGCGACGCTGCTCCGGTTGGGCTCGGTCGCCCCGGCGGCGCAGATCGCGCTCTTGGTCCTGGGGGCGAGGACCGGGGTGAACCTCGTCGGCCTGCGGGCGAAGTCCGCGCTCTTCGGGTCCGGTCGAGGTGATTGGATCTCGATGGTCGGGGTCGCCACGGCACTGGTCACCCGAACAGCGCAGATCGCCGTCCTGCTGCTCGGCGGCGGGCTCGTCGGGCTCGCCGTGGTGACCGCGGTCGGCGGGCTCGTCGGCGTGGTGTGGACGACGGTGGTGGCCCGCCGGCTGCCGTGGCACCACACGTGGAGGTGGTTCAGGGGGTTCTCCGCCTCGATGCTGGGCCAGCTGCTCCGGGCGGGCGGGAGGAACGCGCTCGTGGCGGTGAGCGGGACGGTCTCCTACGGGCTCGATTCGTTGATCATCGGCCTCATGCTGCCGGTGAGCCAGGTCGCCCCCTACAACCTCGCCACGAGCACCGCCGGCTTCACCCGGAACCTCTCGACCTACGGGACCAACCAGCTGTTCCCCACCTACGCCCACGCCGATGCTCTCGGCGACAACGAGCGACAGTTCCAGCTGTTCTCGCGCGCTGTGCTCGGGAGCATGGCGGTCACCATCCCCCTGGCCGCGGCGCTGATCGGGTTCGGCCAGCCGATCCTCCACCTGTGGCTGGGGGCCGTGCCTCCCCGGACCTTCGACGTCGTGGTGGCCCTGAACATCGTGTTCGCGTTCCAGCTCCCCGGCCACCAGTCCTTCGTCTTCCTGACCGGGATCGGCCGCACCGAGCTGCTGCTCCGGTTCGCACTGGTGGCGACCGTCGTGAACTTGGTGGGGACGGTCTTCGCCACCCGGTACCTCGGGCCCGTCGGCCCGGCGATCGGCTCGTTGCCCCAGGTGGTCGTGACCGACTTCGCGATCCTTCCCGTCGTGGTCTGCCGCTTCCTCAGGACCCCGGTCCGCCGGTACCTCCGCGAGGTGATGGCGCCGCTGGCCCTCGTGACCCTGCTCGCGGCGGCGACCGTCGTCGTCTTGCGGGGCCTCGTCCCCGGGCACTCGATGCCGGCGGCCGCCGGCAAGGCGGTCGGCGTGGCAGCTGTGTCGTGGGTGGTGCTCGTCGTGGCTCTCCTGCGGACCGACGAGGTGTTCCGCACGCGGGCCCGGGCCGTGGTGCGCCAGGCGGCGAGCCGCGCCAAGGCGCTCACGCGCCGGTGAACGGCGGCCGTGCCGGCGAGCCCCGGCCGTGCCGGTGAGCCCCGGCCGTGCGCAGACCTGTCGGCTCGGCGTCTCCCCGTCGGCCGGCCCGGCCGACCGGTACGCTTGCGGCGTGTTGCCCCCCGAGCAGAGCGACCTCTCCGGACGGACCGGCAGGGGCCGAGGTGCGCGGGTCGCGCTGACCTTCGACGTCGAGGACCCCGACCTGCCCTGGCACAACGCACCCAGCTCGGTGACGACGATCCTCGACGTTCTGGCTCGCTCGGGCGTGCGGGCGACGTTCTTCCTGCAGGGGCGGTGGGTCGACGCGAACCCCGAGATCGCCCGAGCGGTCGCCGACGCCGGCCACGCCGTCGCCAGCCACTCCTACTCGCACGTCGACTTCCGTCAGCTCTCAGCCGAGGGCCTTGCCGCCGATCTGGGCAAGGCGCGGGACCGGATCACCGCCGTCACGGGGGTGGACCCCTTCCCGTGGTTCCGTCTGCCCTTCGGAGCGGGCAGCGACGACCGGGTCCTGCGCCGGCGGTTGCACCGACTCGGGTACCGGCACGTCGGCTGGGACGTCGATCCGAAGGACTACGAGCGCGACCGGGCCGAGGACGTGGTGGCCGGGGCGCTCGAAGGCCTCGACGGGTGCGCGGGCGGGGACGCTGACCGCGAGGCGGTCGTGCTCATGCACTCGTGGCCGCAGGTCACGCCACGGGCCTTGGAAGCATTGTGCCGCTCGCTCGTCGAGCGCGGGACGCGCTTCGTGGTCGTCGACGAGCTCCGCGCCAGCGCGGCCCTGGCGGTCCCCGAGCGCGCGAGCGCGCTCCAGTCGGTGTCCAGTCGGGTGCGCCTGGTGGCACGCTCGGGGCGGTGAGGCGGGCGACCGGCTGACCGGCTCAGCGGCCGCCTCCCGACCCCAGTGCGAAGATGCGCTCGATCGACCAGTCGTCGGGGCGGCGCTTGTTGCTCATCAACCAGACGTGCGTCGCCCGTGCGGCGCACGGCAGGTACGTGCGGCTCAGCTTGGCCAGCGCCCGCCGTTCCCGTGCGGTCGCCGTTCCGTGCGCCGACAGCGTCACGTGGGGGACCACCGAGTCGAACGCGCCGTCGTACGGGTGGAAGCCCGGGAACGTCCGCTGGAGCGTGGCGACCAGCTCCCCGAACACCTCGGAGCGTGACGGCTCGAGGTAGACGACCTCGTCGCCGAACGAGCCGACCGTGGCCATCTCGAAGTCGAAGGGTTCGCGGTGTCCGAAGATCTCACCCAGCTCGTCGATCACCGTGGCACCGACGCGGTCCGCCGGTAGGAACGGGTACGCCAAGGTGACGTGCGGTGGGACCGCGTCGAGGTCGTTCCCGAACTGCTTGCACAGCCTCCACAGACCCGATGGGATGGAGAAGATCGGGACCAGCAACAGCGTCGAGGGCACGAACGGCGGCTCGACGGATCGCCCACCAGTCCGGTCCGGGGCGACGATCGGCGTGTCGCGGCCGGCGGTCAGCGCGGCGAGGACGTCTCGGGCGAGGACGTCCTCGGGCCGGTGCTCCTGGTGCTCGTAGCCGAGGTGGAAGAGACGTTGTGCAGGGGCGGAGAAGGTCGGCAGGGTCCTCCCTGCCATCGACCCGACGGCCGTGCAGGGGTCCACGGACGGCGAACGCCCCTCCGCCACGGACGTCTGCGGTCCGAGCGCTGCTCCGGCAGGGGGAGCGAAGAGCTCTCCGGCTGCGTCGAGCACGCGCCAGTTGACGCTCACGACCTCGACGCGGTGGCCGTCGCCGTCCTCGAGCACGGCGACGTCCGGGAACCACACGCCACCCTGGAAGGCCGGGACGGCGTGATAGCCGAGGCGCTGGAGGAGCCGGTCGACGGCAGGGCGGTCGCGCTCGAAGTCTTCGAGGCAGACGTCGAGGTCCGCGTGGCGTCTCGTCTCGCATCCTGCGAGCAGGTCGAGCCCCCAACCTCCTCCGACGAAGTAGGGGACGCCCGCCTCGTCCAGTGACGAGCAGACGCGGAGGAGCTCGTCGCGTCCGAAGACCGGTCGCACGTGCTGTTGGACCGCGGTGAGCAGCGCACCGGCGCGGCGACCGACCAGCGGGAGGCCCGAGCACCGGATGAGCAGGTGCTCGACGTGGACCAGGACGGCGCGGGCGGTGCCGGCGAGATGGAGCCTCGCCAGCACGTCGCGCAACGAGCGTTCCGGTGGCGCCCCCACCGCGGCCGAACGCCTCGACCGGAGCCCGAACATGGAGGGGCATGGTAGCCGTCGTGACCTGGCGGAAGCCGTGCCGACTGCCGACCCTGCGGGCCGGGCGGGACGGTTGCCGTCCCCCTCGGGCCTCGCCCGCGTCGACGTTGCATGCACCGAGCCACGTCCTGGCGGCGCCTGACGCGAGCTCGGGTCAAGGAGACCGTACCCGGCGCCGACACTCTCCACGAGGAGGCAGGCGAGTGGGCGACGGACGGGGGTCGACGACGGACGACGACCACGGCCCGTCGCGCCCTGGCGTGCCCGCCGGGCGCTCAGCCGGTGGCCCCGGTGCCGGTGCCGACGAGGCCCGGGCCCTCTGGCCTCCGCCCGACGTGGTCACGCGCACGCTGTGCCTGCTCTTCGGCGCCGGCGCGGTGCTCGCCGTCCCCGCCGTCGTCCTCGACCATCCCCCCGGGGCGCGCGAGCGCACCGTCCTCGTCCTGCTCTGTGCTTCGCTGGTGGCAGCCGCCGTCGTCCTCGTGCGCGCCCGCCTGCTCAAGCGCGTTCTCGGTCCCGTCGCCGTGCACGGTGCCCTCGTCGTCTCGCTGGTGGTGGTCACCGCCGTCGTCTGGTGCGGCAACGGGGACCTGACGTCGGTGGCCGCGATCGGGCTCTTCGCCTGGCCCCCCTTGTTCGCGTCCGCCTTCCTCCACCGGCGCTGCGCCGCTGCCTACGTGGTGGCCTCCGCGGTCCTGAGCGTGCTCGTCGTGACCACGACCGTGCGCGAGACGCAGGTGTCGAGCGCCATCTCGGCCGTGGGCACCGTCGTGGTCGCCGCTGGCACCGCCGGGTTCCTCCGGGCCCTCCTGCTCAGGCGCTCGGCCACCGACCCGCTCACCGGCCTGCCCGGCCGTCACGCGCTCACCGGCCTGCTCGGCCGTGCCGTGAGCCGGGCCGAGCGGTACGGCTCGGCGCTCACCGTAGCCGTGGTCGACCTCGACGACTTCAAGGCCGTGAACGACACCGGGGGGCACCATGCCGGCGACGAGCTCCTTCGACAGGTGGCGCGGCGCTGGCGGCGGTACCTCCAGCCGGGTCATGACGTGGTCCGGCTCGGTGGCGACGAGTTCGTCGTCGTGCTGCCCGGGTGCGACGCGAGCGCCTCGGCGGCGGTCGTCGACGCGCTCCGCCGGGCGGGCGGCCACCCGTGCTCGATCGGGCTCGCCGACCGGGTTCCGGGCGAGGGCGTCGAGGCCCTGTTGGCCCGGGCCGACGCCGCGCTCTACGAGGCCAAGCGCCGGGGCGGGGACCGGGCGGTGCGCCTCCCGTCCGAGGCGGCCCCTGCGAGCTCCGCTCCTCGCAGGTGGTGGCCCCGGCTGCCCGCCGTCCCCTCGCCCGAGGGGCGTTCGGCGGCCGCGTTCCGAGCGCAGCTGCTCGGGGCCTTCTTCGCCGCGGGCGCCGCGATCACCCTGCCCGGCATCGTGCTCGACCCCGTCCCGGGGACCTCGGTCCCGGTCGCCGTGGCGAGCGCGGTGGTGACCATGGCGGTGGGCCTCGCCCTCGCCTGGACCGCTCGCCGTGCCGGAGGGCGCTTCCCCATGTGGGCGGTCCACGCCGGGATGGTCCTCTCCGTCGTCGTGCTCTGCGGTGCGTGCCTGTTCGCCCACGGGGGCGCTGCCGGGATCGTCAGCCTCGGCATGGTGACGTGGGCGACGATGTACGTGACCGCGCTCTTCTCGTGGCGGCTCGCCGTCGCCTACTGCACCTTCGGGTTCGTGGCCGTCGCCCTGACCGTGTCGGCCGTGGTGCGGGGCAACCCGGTCGGCGTGGCGCTGCTCTGCCTGGGTGCGGCGGCAGGTGCCGGCGCGCTCGTCGGCTACCTGACGCTGCTGCTCCAGCGCCAGGCCGGCGTCGACGCGCTCACCGGGTTGCCGAACCGCGGCGCGCTCCGCGGCATCCTCGAGCGCGAGCTCTCCGTCGTCGCCCGGTCCGGGGTCCCGCTCTGCCTGGCCCTGGTCGACCTCGACCACCTGAAGGTGGTCAACGACACCGATGGGCACGCGGCCGGGGACCGCCTGCTCGTCGACTTCGCCCAGACGTGGCCGGCCCGGCTCCGCTCGATCGACACGCTCGTGCGCTACGGCGGGGACGAGTTCGTGCTCGTGCTCCCGGGTTGCGACCTGGCGGCGGCGACGGACACCCTGGAGCGCCTCCGCCACGTCCGGACGTGGTCGTGCTCGGTGGGCCTGACCGAGTGGTCCCCCGGGGAGCCGCCCGACGCCCTGCTCGCCCGTGCCGACGCCGCCGTGTACGAGGCCAAGGCCGCGGGCAGGGGCCGTGTGGTGGCCGTGGCCCCCTCGGCCGCCGAGGCGTCCGAGGGGGCCGACTGCCCGGGGCGAGAGGGCCGGGCGAAGCCGTCGCAGGCCGGGATGGCCGGTTAGGGGCCGTCCCGTCGGGCTGTCGCGGGAGCGACCCTGACGATCGCTTCCCGACTGGAGGGCGTGCGAGCCGGGCGGTCAGCGGCCCCCGGCTTCCCGGTCCGCCGAGGCCCAGCCGAGCGCCTCGCGCACTCCCCGGGCGATCTCGAGGTCCTCGCGCGCCGCCACGACGACGGTGCGGGCCGGTGCTCCCACGGCGCCGATGTCTCGGTCGGCCCCGCCGGCCTCGTTGGTGGTCGGGTCGACCGCCACGCCGAGGAACCCGAGCCCGTCCGATGCCCGGGCGCGGACGGCTGCCGAGGCCTCGCCGACACCGCCGGTGAAGACGAGGACGTCGAGCCCGCCCAGTGCCGCGGCCATCGCCGCGATGCCGGCTCGCAGGCGGTGGAGGTAGACGGCGACGGCGAGGACGGCGTCGCCGACGCCGTCCTCCTCGGCGGCGAGCACGGCTCGGAGGTCGGCGCTCCCGGCCAGGCCGAGGAGGCCGGCACGGTGCTCGAGGGCCGAGGCCAGCTCGGTGCCCGGCATCCCGACGTGCTCCTCGAGCCAGAGGACGAGCCCGGGGTCGACGCTGCCCGAGCGGGTGGCCATCACCAGCCCGTCGAGCGGGGTGAAGCCCATGGTGGTGTCGACCGAGACGCCCCCGGAGACGGCGGCCAGCGACGCTCCCGCCCCGAGGTGGCAGGTCACGGTGCGGAGGCTACCGAGCGGGCGGTCGACGATCGCGGCGGCGCGCCGGGACGCGTAGGCATGGGAGAGGCCGTGGAAGCCGAAGCGCCGGAGGCCCCAGCGGCGCCGCCACTCGGAGGGCAGCGCGTAGGTGGCGGCCGCCGGCGGGAGCGTGGCGTGGAACGCCGTGTCGAAGCACGCCACCGCCGGCACGTCGGGGAGCAGTCGACTGACGGCGTCGAGGGCGGCGAGCGACGTCGGCTGGTGGAGCGGGGCGAGGTCGGTGAGCGCCTCGAGCTGGTTCCGGACGTCGGCGTCGACCACGACGGAGGCGACGAGGTCGGTGCCTCCGTGGACGACGCGGTGCCCGACGGCGGCGAGGCCGCGCCCTGCCTCGGCACCGGCCTCCGCGAGCACCCGGCCGAGCTCGTCCCCGAGCGCCGCCGCCTCGGCCGTCCCCCGGTCGGCCGGCACCGACGCCGAGGCGACGAGCTGGTCGGCGGCATCGAGCACCGACAGCTTGAGGCTGGACGAGCCGGCGTTGACGGCGAGGACGTGCCCGTCCGACCGGCCCGACCCGGCAGCGGCCGCCGGGAGGTCCCACGAGCTCACCGTGGCCAGGTCCACTCGGCGACCTCAGGCGGGTCCTCGCCCACCGAACGCGCGTAGGCGCGGCACCGCGCCCGCTCGTCCACCATCCGCTGGCGCAGCTCCGCGGCGTGCGACCCGAGCCCGGGCACCCGGTCGAGCACGTCCATGACGAGGTGGAACCGGTCGAGGTCGTTGAGCATGACCATGTCGAAGGGGGTCGTGGTCGTCCCCTCCTCCTTGTACCCGCGGACGTGGATGTTGGCGTGGTTCGTGCGGCGGTAGGTGAGGCGGTGGACGAGCCAGGGGTAGCCGTGGAAGGCGAAGACGACGGGCTTGTCCTCGGTGAAGAGCGTGTCGAACTCACGGTCGTGGAGGCCGTGGGGGTGCTCGGTGTCGGGCTCGAGGCGCATGAGGTCGACGACGTTGACGACGCGGACCTTCAGTTCGGGCAGCTCGCGGCGGAGCAGGTCGACGGCGGCCAACGTCTCGAGCGTCGGCACGTCGCCGCAGCAGGCCATGACCACGTCGGGATCCCCGTCGTCGTTGGAGGCGAACTCCCAGATGCCGAGGCCCCGGGTGCAGTGGAGCACGGCGTCCTCCATGTCGAGGTAGCCGAGGGCTGGCTGCTTGCCCGCCACGACGACGTTGACGTAGTGGCGGCTGCGGAGGCAGTGGTCCATCACCGACAGCAGGCAATTGGTGTCGGGTGGGAGGTAGACGCGGACGATCTCGGACTTCTTGTTGATGACGTGGTCGAGGAAACCAGGGTCCTGGTGGCTGAAGCCGTTGTGGTCCTGGCGCCACACGTGCGAGGTGAGCAGGTAGTTGAGCGAGGCCAGCGGACGCCGCCAGGGGAGCTGACGCGTGACCTTCAGCCACTTGGCGTGCTGGTTGAACATCGAGTCGACGACGTGGACGAAGGCCTCGTACGAGTTGAGCACTCCGTGGCGCCCGGTGAGCAGGTAGCCCTCCAGCCAGCCCTGGCACTGGTGCTCCGAGAGCATCTCCACCACCTGGCCCTCGGGGGCGAGGTGGTCGTCGGTCGGCAGGCGTTCCGCCGCCCACTGGCGGTCGGTCGCGTCGAAGAGCGCCTGCAGGCGGTTGGACGCCGTCTCGTCCGGCCCGAACACGCGGAAGTTGTCCCGGTTGGCCCGTACGACGTCACGCAGGAAGGCACCGAGGACGCGGGTCGCCTCGCTGGCGGCGGCGCCCGGCGCCTCGACGGCGACGGCGTAGTCGCGGAAGTCGGGGAGGTCGAGGTCGGCGAGGAGGAGGCCGCCGTTCGTGTGAGGGTTGGCGCTCATGCGCCGCGGGCCCTTCGGGGCCAGTTCGGCCAGCTCGGGACGGAGCGACCCACGCGCGTCGAAGAGCTCCTCGGCGCGATAGCTGCCCAGCCACGACTGCAGTGCAGCGAGGTGCTTCGCGTTGGTCCGCACGTCGGGGATGGGCACTTGGTGGGCGCGCCACGTGCCCTCGACCGGGACGCCGTCGAGGGTCTTCGGACCGGTCCACCCCTTCGGCGTCTCGAGCACGATCATCGGCCACCGCGGCCGGCCCGAGCCGCCGCCCTGGCGAGCCCGACGCTGGATGCCCTCGATCTCGCCGACCACTTCGTCGAGGGTTGCCGCCATGAGCTGGTGCACGGTCGCCGGGTCGTCGCCGGAGACCCGGTGGACGCTATGCCCGTAGCCCTCGAGGAGGGCGGTCAGCTCGTCGTCGGGGATGCGGGCGAGCACGGTCGGGTTGGCGATCTTGTAGCCGTTCAGGTGGAGGATCGGCAGGACCGCGCCGTCGGTCGCCGGGTCGAGGAACTTGTTCGAGTGCCACGAGGTGGCGAGCGGTCCGGTCTCCGCCTCACCGTCACCCACGACGCAGCACACGAGCAGGTCCGGGTTGTCGAAGGCGGCACCGTAGGCGTGGGACAGCGAGTAGCCGAGCTCGCCGCCCTCGTGGATCGAGCCGGGCGTCTCCGGTGCCACGTGGGACGGCACCCCGCCGGGGAACGAGAACTGCCGGAAGAGCGCCCGCATGCCGGCCTCGTCACACGTGACGTGCGGATAGATCTCGGTGTAGGTGCCCTCGAGGTAGGCGTTGGCCACGGCGGCAGGGCCACCGTGGCCCGGCCCGTAGACGATGATGGCGTCGAGATCGTTGGCGCGGATCACCCGGTTGAGGTGGGCGACGACGAAATTGAGCCCGGGTGTGGTGCCCCAGTGGCCGAGCAGCCGGGGCTTCACGTGCTCGGGACGGAGCTCCTCGTGCAGCAACGGGTTGTCGAGCAGGTAGATCTGCCCGACGGACAGGTAGTTCGCCGCCCGCCAGTAGGCGTCCAACAGGCCGAGCTCGCCCTCGCCGAGCGGGCCGCCGCTCACCGGGCCCCGTCTCCGGCGGCATCCTCGCCTGCGGGGGAGGAGGTTCCCGCAGGCCCGCCTTCGATGATCCCGTCTCCGACTCCTGCTGGCACCGTGTCCCCACCTTAGGGGGGCATCGCCGGCGCGCCAAGGGTCGGACGGCCCTCGGTGCGCCACGACGCGGCGTGGCGCACGAAGAGGACCTTGGCCCCTGGCTGGCGGGTGGCCGTGCGACGGATGATCGGCCCGATGGCACGGCCACCGGGTCCCGAGGCATCGACCGCCGGCGGCTCCTCCGCGAGCGGGCGTGGGCGACACGGTCGCGGGCGGCCGAGCGCCACCTCGGGGCTCGGCCTTCCCCCCTCGACGCGCGCCTGCCTCTTCGACCTCGACGGCGTGCTCACGCAGACGGCCCGACTGCACGCGGCAGCCTGGGAGCTGACGTTCGACGGCTACCTGCGCCGCCGGGCGGAGGAGCGCGGTGAGGACTATGTCCCCTTCGACGCCCGTCGCGACTACGACGAGCACGTCGACGGCCGGCCTCGCGCCGACGGCGTACGCGCGTTCCTCGCCTCGCGGGGGATCATCCTCCCCGAGGGCAGCCCCGAAGACCCCCCGGAGCTCGAGACGGTGTGGGGGATCGGGAACAGGAAGAACGTCGTCGTGGCGGCCATGCTCCGCGAGCACGGCGTCGAGGCCTACGGGGGATCGGTCCGCTACGTCGAGACAGCTCGTCGCCGAGGGCTCGGCTGCGCGGTGGTGTCGGCGAGCGCCAACTGCCGGGCCGTCCTCGCCGCCGCCGGGATCGACGGGCTCTTCGACACCGTCGTCGACGGGGAGCTCGCCGCCCGCGAGCACCTGGCGGGCAAGCCCGAGCCGGACACCTACCTCGCCGCCGCCCACCTGCTCGGCGTGGCACCGTCCGAAGGTGCCGTCTTCGAGGACGCCCTCGCCGGTGTGGCTGCGGGCCGCGCCGGGCACTTCGGCTGGGTGGTGGGGGTGGACCGGGTCGGCCAGGCAACCGAGCTGCGAGCTCACGGGGCTGACGTCGTCGTCGAGGACCTGGCCGACCTGCTCGACGACCGATGACCCGGCACCCGGCGCTCTCGACCGAGCCGTGGGCCGTCTCCGAGGTCTCCCTCGAGGTCTTGCTGGACCTCGGCACGCTCGCCCGAGCGGAGCTCCTCTTCATGCTGTCGAACGTGCACCTCGGACTGCGGGGCAACCTCGACGTGGGGGAGCCGTTCGGCCTGCCGAGGACCTACCGAGCCGGCTGCGACGAGCTGCGCCCGCTCGAGGCGATGCGCGACCAGGCCAGCGCCGCGCTCGCCGAGGCGCCCGCGCCCCGGGGCCTTGCGACCCCGTGCTCGACCTCGGTCGAGCTCAGCCGGCGCGGACCGGTGGCTCGTCGCCGACGGCGGCGTAGAGCTCGGCGATGGCCTGGCCGGGGTCGACGACCTTGATGGTCGTCATGCCGAGGTCGCGCGCCGGCTTCAGGTTGATGCCGAGGTCGTCGAGGTAGACGACCTCGTCGGGCTCGACCTCGAGGCGCTCGCAGGCGAGCACGTAGAAGCGGGGATCGGGCTTCCGGATGCCAAGCTCCCGCGACTCGAGGACGACGTCGAAGAGGGCGAGCACCTCGGCTGCCTCCGGTCGGGTCGGCATCTCGACGACCGCGAAGTTGTTCGTCAGGCAGGCCGTCTTGAAGCGCCGGGCGCAGTCCCGCACGACCTCGACCATCTGGGGGCGGACCGCCCCTTCGAGACCGGACATCAGCTCGCGGGCGTCCACCGTCAGCCCGGTGGCAGCCGCCTCGGCTTCGAACGCGTCGCAGAACTCGTCGAAGGTCAGCTCGCTGCGCTCGAGGCGAGCCCATGCGTTCGTGTCCGGATCGGTGGCGTTGAGCCGGCGGATGCTCCCCGGCGGGAGCCCGTGCTCGCGTTCGTAGTGCCCGAACCACTCGAACGGGCTGGCCGTCACCACGCCGCCGAAGTCGAACATCACGCTGCGGATCACCGGTCGGTCCTCTCTCGCCGGCCCCATAGCCGTGCTCGTTCGGCGTCGACGCTACCGCGGGCCGTTTGGGAGCCCTCCGCAGGCTCGTCAGCCGGCGGGTGGCGCCGAGCCGGCCGTCGTCCCCGCCGTCCGGCCGCTGCGTCCGCCGCCGCTGCGGTCGCGGGCGGTGGC
>JAJZJT010000328.1 GCA_021809995.1 Actinomycetes bacterium | reverse complement strand
GTGGGCGGGCTCATCATGGTCGGGGACCTGGACAGCTCCGGCCCCATCGTCGCGGCAGGACGGTGGTCAACGCAGAGGTCTCCTCGGCGCACGGACAGCCGACCTGGATGGCCAGGTGGCCAGGGTCACCGCCTGGCCACGTCCGACGGGCGCGCGGTCGACCAGGTGGCGACCGAGCTCGGGTCCGCCCGGGACGGCAGCGGCGCCAGACCCGGCTCGCTCCTCCCTCCCCCACGAAGAAGCTCGACCCCGCCCACGAACCGGCGCCCTGGAACCTCTACGCCCTCCGCAAGCGGTGCGACACCGAGTAGCTCACCACCAGCTCACGAGCTGGTCGGCGGACACCTGCAGCGGGGCGGTGACCGATGATCGCGACCTCGCTGCCCTGGAGCGGAGCCCCGGGGAGGGGTGCGGCGTGAGCGCGCACTAGTGCTCACTCGGCCGCAACGGGCTCCCCGCGCTGGCCAGCCCCTCGGAGGCATCCCAGGCCTCGAGCAGGCCGCCCACGTCGGCGATCGACGCCGCCGCCGGAACGCCCAGGGCGGGCTCGGGGACCGGACGGCCTCCGGCGACCCAGATCGCCGCCACGCCGCTCGCGAGCGCGCCATGGATGTCGCGGTCCCAGTTGTCGCCGACCATGACCGCCTCTTCGGGGCCGACGCCGAGCGCACCCAGGACGAGCTCGAAGACCTCGGGGGACGGCTTGCCCACCCCGACCTCGCCCGAGACCACGAACGCACGGAAGAGCGGCCCGAGCCCGGTGCCCTCGACCTTGTGGCGCTGGATGTCGCCGGGCCCGTTGGTGAGCAGGCCCACGCGGTAACGGGTGACCGCCCGGCGGACGACCTCCTCGGCCCCCTCGAGGAGCGGGTGCCCGGCTCGCTGCGCCGCCTCGTAGGCGTCCGCCATCGCCGTGGCCAGCGCCGGGTCTCGGGTCCCCAGCGCGGCGAGGGCGGTCCGCCAGGTCTCCGCGCGGTAGGTGGGCGCCCACGCGGCCAGGCCGGCCAGGCGTGGGTGGCAGCCCTCGAAGTGGGACCACAGGCCCTCGCGTGACGAGATGCCCAGCTCGGAAGCGAGGTCGCCGTAGGGGCCCGAGCACCAGGCGGCATCGGCCGCCGTCAGGACGGCTTCGACGACCCGGTCCGGTTCCGCGCCGGAGAGCAGGCGGGCGGCGCTGCGCACGGACGCCCGTGCCGTCGCCTGGTCGGCGATCAGCGTGTCGTCGAGGTCGAAGATCACAGCCCGGAGCATCACCGGCCGACCTTACCGGCAGGGCCACGGCCGTGCCGTTCGGCGCCGACGGCCCCGGAGCTCTCGCCGGGGCCGGCCTGAGGGACGCCGGCGGCACTCTCGCGACGGCGTGGGCACCACGAGGTGGGCATTGCCGGCACGACACACGCTCCACGGGCGAGACGCAGCACGACGGCCGGCGACGATGGAGACCCAACCGAGCCTGCCGGTGCCGTCAGGGGCACCAGGAGGTCACGACCCGGGTGCTCGCCGAGCCGCTCCCGGAGCGTCACGGTCTGGAGCCGAGGGGTGGCGCTGTTGGCGACCGGGCGGGACGACCTGGCCGGGCCAGCCGGACCTCGCCCGCGAGCACGGAACAGCGGCGCGCCCGGACGGGCGGGCAGCCGCCCGGACGCCACTCAGTCGGCCGGGGTGCCGTCGAGCGGGCCATCGAGGGTCCAGGCCCAGGCGTCCGCCACGATCTCGTCGATCGTGGGCCGCTCGGGGGTCCAACCCAGCTCCTCGTGTGCGCGCTTCGCCGAGGCGACCAGCACGGTCGGGTCACCGGCCCGGCGCGGCCCTTCCTCGACCGGGATGTCGCGCCCGGTCACCCGGCGCGCCGCCTCGACGACCTCGCGCACCGAGAAGCCCGCCCCGTTGCCGAGGTTGAGCACCCGGTGTCCCGGCCTGTCGATCGCGGCCAGCGCGAGCACGTGGGCGTCGGCGAGGTCGGTGACGTGGATGTAGTCGCGCACGGCGGTGCCGTCGGACGTCGGGTAGTCGGTGCCGTGGACCCGGACCGCCGGGGCGCGACCGGCCGCCGCGGCGAGCACGGCGGGCACGAGGTGCGTCTCGGGGTCGTGTGCCTCCCCGACTCCGTAGGCGGCCCCGGCGACGTTGAAGTAGCGGAGGCTCACCGCGCCCAGCGAGCCTGCGGCGGCGGCGAAGCCGATGAGGCGGTCGACGGCGGCCTTCGAGGCACCGTACGGGTTCGTCGGCGCGACAGGTGCGTCCTCGTCGATGGGGACGGACTCCGGCTCGCCGTAGACGGCGGCCGTCGAGGAGAAGACGAGCCGGCGGACTCCGGTCGCCTCCATGGCCTCGAGGACGACCGCTGTGCCGCCGACGTTCGCCCGGAAGTAGGCGGCCGGCCGCTCCATCGACTCGCCGACCAGCGAGCGCGCCGCCAGGTGCACGACGGCGTCGTGGCCCGGCAGCACCTCCTCGAGCCGAGCTCGGTCGGCGACGTCGAAGCGGTGCAGCTCGACGCCGTCGGGGACCCCCCAGGCGTGGCCCGTCGAGAGGTCGTCGACCACGGTCGCCTCGTGCCCACAGGCAATCAGGTGGCGGGTGAGGACGCTGCCGATGTAGCCCGCGCCACCCAGGACGAGGACTCGCAGGGGGGATGACATGGCGGACACGCTACGCGAGATGCCCCACACCCCAGCCGTGCTCTTCCTCGACGAGCCGACGGTCGGGCTCGACCCCCAGACGCGCGCACTCATGTGGGAGGACGTGCTGCGCATGCGGGCCGAGGAAGGGGTGACGATCTTCCTCGCCACCCACGTCGTGGACGAGGCCGAGCACGCCGACCGGATCGCCGTCATCGACCGCGGCACCATCGTCGCCCTGGACACGCCCGATGCCCTGAAGCACC
>JAJZJT010000327.1 GCA_021809995.1 Actinomycetes bacterium | reverse complement strand
TCCTGCAGGATGCCGCTGCCGATCTGCGAGTGCAGCTTGATGACGTCGTACTCGACGTCGAAGAGGCGGCCCGGCTTGGTCAAGATCTCCGCGGGGGTCGCTACCTTGCCGATGTCGTGCACCTCGGCGCAGATGGCGAGCCCTTCGGTTGCATCCTCGGACATGCCGAGCCGGCGCGCGATCGCCACGCAGAGCTCGGCGACGCGGTGCTGGTGTCCGGCCGTGTACGCGTCCCGCGCCTCCAGCGCGGCACCGAGGGAGTGCACGGCCCTGCCGAACAGCTCGTGGTAGGAGCGCTCGGCCGCCTCGCGCGCTTCGGTCGACCCGAGAAGCGCGGTGATGTCTTCGAGGTGCACGTAGAAGAGCTCCGGCTGGCCGAGGTGGTCGGTGACGAGCCGGGCGTGGACACGGACCCAGCGGGTCGTGCCGTCCGGGCGCACGTAGCGCATCTGCGACCTGAAGACGGGGGGATGGGACCCGCTTCGCATGGCCTCGAAGGGCATGGGCGTGTCGGCGTCCGCAGGGTGCGTGAAATCGTCTGGTCGCCGCCCGAGCACGTCATGGCGCTCGCGCCCGATGATGTCGGCGCACGACTGGTTGCAGTCGGCGATCGTCCCGTCGAGCTCGCAGAACATCCACCCGAAGGGGGAGGAGTCGAACCCGCTGGAGAGACGGCGCGCGGCTCCCTCGACCTCGGTCAGATCCGACGACGTCACGACCAGACCCAGGAGCTCCCCTGTGCCGCCGTGCACCGGCACGCAGTTGAGCAGCGCCGGGTACGTCGTCCCGTCCCATCGGGTGAGGAGGACCCTGCCCGACCAGGTCCCTGAGCCAGACAGGGCCGCAGTGACGTCGCTCGTGCCCGCCTCTCTGAGCGCCGGGACGAGGTCGGAGAACAGCCGGCCCCCGTCTCGTGACAGGTCCCAGCCGTGCATGTCCTCGGCTGCCCGGTTGCACCAGTGGACGATGCCCTCAGCGTCGAGCACGACCACCGGGGTGCCGAGTGCCTGGAGGAGCTCGCGCTCGGAGGAGAACGGGTGCAGGGCGGGGTCGGTCACGGGCGATCTGCCGACGGTCGCGGGGCCCGGCCGCTCCTCGGCGGCTTCACGAGGCGGCGTCGCACGGCACCACATAACCACGTGCCCACGCAGTTCGCGTGGACCTGCGCGGGTGCGCTCGGGGCCGCGCTCAGGTGCGTGCCGACTCGGGGCGCAGCTCCGGGTGACGCAGCGAGAGGTCTGCGCACGCCTCGCACACGGACGCCGGGATGATGCCGGCTCGCATGAGCGCTCCGAAGATCTTGCACCCGAGGCACAGCCCGAGGGCCGCCTCGAGGAAGGCGGCGCAGGCGAGAGCGCCCGTGACCGCGAGTGCAGGGACGTGGGCGCCGGCTCCGAACCACAGCAGCACCGCGGCGGTGCTGAAGGCGGTGCCGATCCCCTGGGCGAAGCGCTTGGGTGCTCCGGGGACGAGCTTCGGTTCCCCGAGAACCGGTGCGATCACCGACGTCGCCAGACGGCCGAGCGGGCTCAGTGTCGGGCCCGTGAGCACCCGAGCCCAGAAGCCGGCAGCGAGGACGACGAGCAGCCACGGCTGCCGTGCAGCGATCGCCGCGGCGCTCAGCACCACGACGCCGGCGGCGACCGTCCGGGCTGCCTTCTCGTTGACGGGATCGGGGAACGTGAGCAGCGTCCGGAGGGCCATGGCGAAATCTTACCAAATCGGTCGGGTTTTATCCACTGCGCCGGGTGGCGCGGCTCACGCGGCGCAAGCTCGCTGAGTCTCGGGCGCCGCCGCAGCCGCGACGCCGAAGCGGCTCACGCGGCGCAAGCTCGCTGAGTCTCGGGCGCCGCCGCAGCCGCGACGCCGAAGCGGCCTGTGAGATGACCGGGAAGAGACCCGAGAGGCAGGTGTTGAAGAGAGATGAGTTGCATGAGCGAAACATGAGCGAAAGGAGACAGCGATGCACTTTCTCGCAGTGTTCCTCTTCGTGGCGTTCGGCGTGATGGCACTGACTGCCCTGGGCGGTCGCCTCCACCGGCGGCTTCGGGAGTTCCGTCCGCTCCTGGCTGGAGCGTGGGGTGTCGGCCTTGCATGGCTGGCCAACCTGAACATGTGGTCCGGGTGGTCTGTCGGCAACCTTCGGTACGGCTGGGTCGGAGTGACGCTGACCGGCGTGGCCCTCGGTGGCACGGCGTTGCTGCTCTACGCCCTGTACGCGTTCTTCGCCGGCCTGTTCCGCAAGTTCGACGACCAGGCGGAGCAGATCGAGAAGACCGATCTGCGACGGGTGGCCTGAGACCCTGAGACCGTCCCTGAGGTCTCTCGGACGGCCCACGGTCCATCGGGCGACGGGCCATCGGCCCACGGTGTATCGGGCGACGGTCTACGGGGCGACGTCGGCGGGAGTCCGACCGCACGGCGTCGCCCCGTGCGTCTCGCCTTACGAGTCGGCGTCTGGCACGTCGAGCCGGCCTCCCCCGTCGAGCTCGTGGGACAAGTGGCCGTGCAGCACGTACCCGCGGTGTCCGTCGGTGCACCGTTCGCTGCGTTCAGCTCCTGGGGCGTGCCGCACGACCGCCCACCGGATGCCGTTCATGACCGTCGAGCGGCTGTGGGTCCCGGGTGCCTCCTGCGTCCACTCCACGGTTCCGAGCGCGGCGACCACCAGGCCATGCTGCGCAGCTTCGGCAATCTGACCAGGCTATCGGTGTGACGGGGGTGTGATGGGCCTGCCTCCAGGCGAGGCTTCGAGGGCTGCGACAAGCTGCTGCCGGCCGCTCATGAGACCGCAGCGGCGGCGGCAACCAGCTCAGGCTCGATCTCGGCCGAGGCCGCCTCGAGGGTCTGGCCCTTGGGCTCGGGCAGGGCCACCAAGGTGAGGACGATCCCGACGGCCGAGACCCCCGCC
>JAJZJT010000023.1 GCA_021809995.1 Actinomycetes bacterium | reverse complement strand
GGCGGAGTGGCCGTCGTGGCCCGCGGCAGCCGGGGCGGAGTGGCCGGTGGCAGCCGGGGCGGAGTGGCCGGTGGCACTGCTGGCGCCGCCGGCTTCGGGTCGTACCCGCCACCTGCGGTTGGTCGGCACCGCCGATCCCGAAGACCATGCGGCCCTTGGCTCGGTGCCCGCCGGCAGTCGGAGGGAAGGCGTGGCGCCACCGGTCCGTCGTCGCAGGCCGGCGTCGGTCGCGGTCCGCCGCCGCCGGCTGGTGCTGGGCGCGGCCGTGTCGGCGCTCGTGCTCCTGGCGCTCCCGCTCCGGGCCACCGGTGGTGCACTGTCCGCGAACGCTACCGCGTCTGCCCCCCTGGGCAGGCGTGGTCCGGTCACCTACGTCGTGCGCCCGGGCGACACGCTGTGGGGCATCGCCGAGCGAGTCGACCCGTCGGCCGACCCTCGCCCGCTGGTGGCCCGCCTCGCTGCGCAGGTCGGTTCGGACACGGTCGTGCCGGGGGAGCAGCTGCGCGTGCCGTGAGCCGGCGGCGACGGCTCACCGGATCGCGTCGCGACCGCTGCGGCTCGGCACCGGGGAAGCGCCTCTGGCGCTGTAGTCTCGCGGTGTGCGCTGCCCGTGGTGCCTGGTCGATGACGATCGGGTCATCGACTCCCGACAGGCCGAGGACGGTGCGGCTATCCGTCGACGAAGGCGGTGCCTGTCCTGTGGGCGCCGCTACACGACCTTCGAGCGCATCGAGGAGCTGCCGTTGATCGTCATCAAGCGGTCCGGGGCGCGCCAGGCCTTCGACCGGGCGAAGCTGATCGGCGGGCTCGAGGCGGCGGCGAAGAACCGGCCGGTGTCGTCTGAACAGCTCGCCGAGGTGGCGCGCTCGGTCGAGGACGAGCTGCGAGAGGCGTGCGCTGAGGTCTCGAGCGAGGTCGTGGGGCGGGCGGTGCTCGAGCGGCTGCGGGACCTCGACGAAGTCGCCTACGTGCGGTTCGCGTCGGTGTACAAGGGGTTCGAGGCGGTGGACGACTTTCGGCGCGAGGTCGGCCTCCTCACCAAGACGACGGCACCCAAGCGGTCGGCCGGCGCCGGGCCAGCACGTGCCTGAGCGGTCCGGTCCCGGCGCAGCAGGCGGGCGCGCCGAGCGTCGCGGCCCGTGAGCGAAGCGTTCGAACGCGTTCCCGAGCGTGCGCTCGGCATCTACGCGCACCCTGACGACCCGGACGTGTCGTGCGGAGGCACCCTCGCCTCGTGGGCCGGTCGGGGGTGCGAGGTCCACGTCGTGATCTGCACCGACGGCGGCAAGGGCTCGGCCGACGGTTCGGTGCCGGCCGAGGAGCTGGCCCGCGTGCGCGCCGGAGAGGCCGCTGCGGCCGCCGCGGAGTTGGGTCTCGCCGGCCAGGTCCTGCTCGGGTACCCGGACGGCGAGCTCTCCGACGGCACAGAGCTGCGGTCGCTGCTCGTCGCCGCGGTCCGGCGGGTCCGTCCCGAGGTGGTGCTCTGCCCCGACCCGACGGCCGTGTTCTTCGGGCAGGAGTACGTCAACCACCGCGACCACCGGATCACCGGGTGGGCGGCGCTCGACGCCGTGGCCCCGGCGGCGGCCCTGCCGCACTACTTCCCCGATGCCGGACCGCCGTTCCAGGTGCCGACCGTCTTGCTGTCCGGGACGCTCGATCCCGACACGTGGGTCGACGTCACCGGCGCGGTGGACGCTAAGGGCAGAGCCGTCGGCTGCCACCGCAGCCAGTTCCCCGACGGCGCCGAGTGGGCGGCCGACGCGGTCCGATCACGGGCCGAGGACGCCGGTCGCCGGTGCGGTGCTCCCTACGCGGAGGAGTTCCGGAGGCTGCGCCTCGGTGGTTGAGGGCCGGGCACCGATGGCCGGTCCTCGGCGCCCGAAGGGCTCGGATACTTCGTGGCCGCGCGTCATCCTCCACGTCGACATGGACGCGTTCTTCGCCTCGGTGGAGGTTCTCGACGACCCGCGGCTGTCGGGCCGCCCGGTGGTGGTCGGGGGGACCGGGCCGCGTGGCGTGGTCGCAGCGTGCACCTACGAGGCGCGCGTCTTCGGCGTGCGTTCGGCCATGCCGATGGCCGAGGCGCGTCGCAGATGCCCCGGGGCCGTCGTCCTGCCGGGCCGGCACGCCCGGTACGCCGAGGTGTCCGCGGCCCTGCACGCGTGCTTCCACCGAGCGACGCCACTCGTCGAGGGCATCGGGCTCGACGAGGCCTTCTTGGACGTCACCGGGGCGCGGCGCAACGGGGCCGACGGTCGGGAGCTCGCCGAGTCCCTGCGGGCTCGGGTCGCCGACGAGCTGGGCCTCCGGTGCTCCGTAGGGGTGGGCCGGTCGAAGCTCGTTTCGAAGCTGGCCTCGGTCAAGGCCAAGCCCACCGTGGTCGACGGTCACGTGCAGCCGGGCCCCGGTGTGGTGGTCGTGGCACCCGAGGAAGAGGCGGGGTTCCTCCGCCCGCTGCCGGTGCGGGCCTTGTGGGGCGTCGGGCCGGCGACGGAACGGCGGCTGGAGCGCCTCGGCGTCCAGACCGTGGCCGACGTCGCCGACCTGCCGGCCGGCGTGCTCGAGCGGGTCGTCGGCCCGACGACCGGCCGTCTGCTCGCAGCGCTGGCAGCGGGCGACGACCCACGGCCCGTCGTCCCCGACCGCCCGGCCAAGTCCGTCGGCCACGAGGAGACCTTCGCCCGGGACGTCGTCGACACCGAGGTCCTCCACCGGCGGCTGGTCCGCCTGGTTGACGCCGCGACGCGGTCGTTGCGGCGCACGGGCCGGTCGGCCCGGACCGTCACCGTCAAGGTGCGCTACGGGGACTTCACCCAGGTCACCCGGGCGCGGACCCTGCCGGAGCCGGCCGATACCCCTCAACAGCTCGGGGCCGTGGCCGCCGCCCTGCTCGATGAGGTGGCCGGGACCGGGCAGGGTGTGCGCCTGCTCGGGGTGAGCCTGTCGGCGCTCGCCGCCGCCGACCGTGCTCGCCAGCTCCGGCTTGCCTTCGACGTCGCGGCGGCGGGGGAGGGGGACGGAGCGGGCGCCGCGGCCCCCGGAGCGAGGTCCGCCCTCGCCGCGCCCGAGGCGTGGTCGGCCGTGGCCGCGGCGGTCGACGACATCCGGACGCGCTTCGGCGACGGCTCCGTGGTCCCGGCCACGCTGACCGGTCCGGACGGCGGAGGTGCTCGTCATCGTGGCGAGGCACAGTGGGGCCCGAGCGGTGGGAGCGCTGGCAGGTCGGGGGGGCGAGACGGCTGAACTTCCGGCGTCAGCCGGACCCGGTGACGGCGAGCGTTGTCAAGGCCTCGGAACGTGCGCGATGCTTTTCCCCGGAGGCTGCGCGAACATGGGTCGACGATGAGCACCGGGACGCACGAGCCGGGGAGGGGAGGTCGAGGTGCCACTCTCTGAGCACGAGCAGCGGATCCTGCACGAGCTCGAGCGCTCCCTGTACCAAGAGGACCCCGCGTTCGCCGAGCGCGTCAGGTCGGAGACCGTCTACCGCCACGCCGGGCGGCACTGCGTCTGGTCGGCGCTCGCCTTCGTCGGGTCCTTCTTGTTCATGATCTTCACGTTCTCGTCGTCGGTGGTGGTCGGGTTCATCGGTGTCGTGGCGATGTTCCTGTCGGCTGTCGTCTTCGCCAACAACGCACGACGCCTCGGCAGGGCCGGGCTCGACGACCTCTCTCGCTCCCTCCACCGGCGGGGCGCCGGTGCGAAGGACCGCGACCCCCGCGACTGGATCCGTGGCCGGTTCCACCGCGACCGTTGACCCTGCGCTGACGCCGTCGCCTCGCAAGCCAGAGGGAGCGAGCGCCCCGGGCCGGTCCTCCGGCCCGGTGCTCGCCGTCGATGTCGGCGGCACCAAGCTCGCCGTCGCCGTGGTCGATGCCGACGGCCGTGTGACCGGTCGCCGTTCGGTCCCGACCCCGACGAGCGACGACCCCGATGTCGTCTTCGGCGCCCTCAGCTCATTGGCCGTCGCCGCCGCCGCCGACGCGCCTGGGCCGCTGGTCGCGTGCGGCGTGGGGTGCGGCGGTCCCTCCGACCCGGCCGGTGGGACGGTCTCGCCGCTCAACATCCCGGCGTGGCGCGGCTTCCCGCTGGCCCGTCGTCTGGCCGACACCGTGGGCCTGCCCGTCGCCGTCGACAACGACGCCCGGGCGCTCGCCCGTGCCGAAGGGTGGCTCGGGGCCGCCCGGGGCGAGCGCGACTACCTCGCCATGGTGGTCTCGACCGGGGTCGGCGCCGGCATCGTGCTCGAAGGGCGGCTGCTGTCGGGAGCCCACGGCAATGCGGGGCACATCGGCCACGTGGTCGTCGAGCCCGAGGGGCGCCCGTGCGCGTGCGGGGGCATCGGCTGCCTCGAGGCCGAGGCATCGGGGCCGTCGATCGCCGCGGCGACGGGGCGAGCGCCGGCCGAGGCCTCCCTCGAGGTGCGGCGGCGTACGGGGACGCTGGTCGGGCGGGCGGTCGCCTCGGTGGCCAATCTCCTCGACCTCCGACTGGCCGTCGTGGCCGGGTCGGTCGCCCTGGGGTTCGGCGATCCCTTCTTCTCGGCAGCCCAGGAGGAGATCGAGCGCCGAGCCCGGCTCGAGTTCTCGGCGGGCACGGTGATCGTGCCCGGAGGGCTCGGGGACCTCGGTCCGCTGGTGGGTGCGGCTGCCGTGGCGCGGCATGCTGCGGGGCTCGCGCCGTGACGACCCTTCGCGCCCGCCGAGGGGCCCGGTTCTCGGCGCTCGCACCGGTCGCCGCCGCCGTGGCGACCGCGCCGCAGCTGTGGCCGACGGCCGTTGCCGCTCTGGTCCGCTTGGTCCCGCGCCGGTGGTGGTGCCGACCCCCCTTCCTGCCGGTTCCCGACGCCGCGTGGTGGGCCTTCCGGATGGAGACGGCCTACGGCTCGCCGGGCGCCGTGCCGACCGCCGAGGACGTGGTCTCGTACCTGCACTGGTGCCGGGCGACGGCGAGGCTGCACGCGGAGGCGACAGTCCCGTCCGGGCGGCGCTCGCCCGCCGGGCGCACCCGGGGGCGCGGCGCAGCGTGACGCACCCGGGCCAGCGCGACCGAGCGGGTGCACCCGTCGTCCTTCCGTCCGACGGTGCGCTGTCTCGTCGCCTGCGTACGGGGACGACCCGGACCCTCGTCCTCAACGCCACCTACGAGCCCCTCGGGATCGTGACGTCGCGCCGGGCAGTGCTGCTCGTCGTCGAGGCGAAGGCCGAGCCGCTCCACGTCACCGGGGCGACGTTCCGCTCGGCCCGGCTCGCCGTGCCCGAGCCGTCGGTGGTGCGCCTCCTGCGCTACGTCCGCGTCCCGCGCCCGGGACGGATCGCCGTGAACCGCCGGACGGTGTTCGCTCGGGACGGCTCGCGGTGCCAGTACTGCGGCGCACCAGCCGAGAACCTCGACCACGTTGTCCCGCGCAGCCGGGGCGGGCAGCACACCTGGGAGAACGTCGTCGCCGCCTGCCGGCGGTGCAACACGCGCAAAGAGGACCGGCTGCCGGCGGAGGCAGGCATGGTGCTCCGTTGCGTACCTCGTGCGCCGCGGCAGCGGATCCAGCTGCTCGCCCGGTGTGGGACGGTCAGTGCCGACTGGCACGCCTACCTCGGCACGGCACCCGACCCCGACGCGGAGCTGACGGCGTGACCTGGTGAGCCCGACGACGGGTGGGGAGAGGGGCGGTGGGCCGGTGTCGCCACGGGCGCCGGGCGAGCCCGGTGGGGGCCGTGGCGTGCCGTGGCGCCACGACGAGCGCACAGCCGGCGCCTCCATGCTGCATGCTGGCTGGCCAGAGGTCGACGCGGCACCGGGGCAGCGGGCCGTGGCCCGGTGCCGACCCACTGGCGCCGCCGTCGTCCTGGGCTCGGCCCAGGCCGCGACGGACGTCGACGCGGGCCGCGCCGCCGCCGCAGGGCTGACGGTGGCACGGCGGCGCTCGGGCGGTGGCCTGGTGCTCGTCGAGCCCGGCGACCCGCTGTGGCTGGACGTGTGGGTGCCGGCGTCCGATCCCCTGTGGGAGCCCGACGTGCTCGCGTCGTTCGACTGGCTGGGACGGACGTGGGCACGGGCCCTCGAGACCGTAGGCCTCGAGGTCGACGTCCACCGGGGCCGGATGGAGGACCCCGGTGGCTGGGGCCGCCGGCTCTGCTTCGGAGCCGTCGGGGCCGGCGAGGTCGTCACGGCTGCGGCCGCCGGCCGCGCGCAAAAGGTGGTCGGCCTTTCGCAGCGGCGGACTCGCGCCGGGTCGTGGTTCCACGGCGCGTGCCCGCTCGTCGCGGACCCGAGTCGGCTGACCGGCGTGCTCGCCGGGAGCGGGGAGACTCGGCGTCAGGCCGAACGGTGGTTGCGGGCGACGGCCCCCGGGCTGGCGACGCTGCTCGGGACGGCCGAGGATGCCTCGTCGTTGGCCGACCGCCTCGCCGCCTCCTTCGTCTCCGCCCTTCCCTGAGTTCCCGGGGCCGCCCGCTCCCGGGTCCGGAGGGCCGCTCGGTCCGCCCGAGGGCATCCTCCGCGGTGCCCGCTGACGGCCGCCGCGTCACCGTCGGCCCGCTCGTCCGCGCCGGCCGGGCGGCGCGCCTCGCGGCAGCGCTCGTTGGGGACGGCAGGGTGCTGGGTGCGCGGGGGAGGAGGGGGTGTGCGGGGCGCCGAAGTGGTTGACGGGTGGGGCGTTGGGGCTTAAAGTGGCGCAAAGTGGTGTGAAAGGGAGGGCCTGGAGCACCGGGCCGGGCATCACGGGGAGCGTCGTGGGAGCAATCGCCAGTGGCTCGGTTCTTCGGCAGGTACGAGCACTCGCTCGACGGCAAGGGCAGGGTGATCCTGCCGGCCAAGTTCCGGAGCGACTTCGAGCGCGGGGGCTACCTGACGCAGTACCAGGACGGCTGTCTCTCCTTGTGGACGCCCGACGAGTTCGAGCAGCAGATGGCGGCGATGCAGGAGCGAGCGTCCGCGGGACGCAGCGAGCGGAACCTCGCCCGGCTGTGGGCGTCGACGTCCCACGAGGTGGAGGTGGACCGGCAGGGACGCATGGCGATCCCCGGCCACCTGCGCGAGTTCGCCGCTCTCGACGGGGACGTCCTGGTCCATGGCGCCATCGACCGGATCGAGCTGTGGAACCCGGAGCGGTGGGCGCAGCGGGTCGAGCCCGAGCAGGAGCGCCTGAGCGAGGGCGAGGTGTCCTGACCGGTGCGGACCCGTCCAGCACGGTCCGTGTCCGCGGGGACCTCGGCTCCGGGCTGCCGGCGTCGGTCCTCGCCGATCCCAGCCGTCCCGACCACGAGGGCGGCGACGCCGACGCTCGCGCCGGGAGCCCCTCCATGTACGCCGCGGCCCTGGCGGTCGCCGCGCGTCCCGACAACCACATCCAACGGGTCTGGCCCATGCGCAGCCCCTCGACCGGACAGCGGGAAGCTCTCTCCTCCGCCCACTTCCCTGCCGGTTGCACGGGCTCTCCACCCGCCGGCGGCGCGCCGGTCGAGGGGCTGCAGATGAGCCAGGCGTTCTCCCACGTGCCCGTCTTGCGCGACGACGTCGTGTCGTTGTTCGCCGCGGTGCCGCCGGGCTGGATCGTCGACGCCACCGTCGGTGGGGGTGGCCACGCCGCGGCACTGCTCGACGCCCACCCCCAGCTCCGGGTGGTGGGGATCGACCGGGACCCTGCCGCCGTGGCTGCGGCGGGGCGGGCCCTCGCTCCCTTCGGGGATCGGGCCGTCGTGCGCCGTGCCCGCTTCGACGAACTGGCCACCGTCGTCACCGGAGTGCTCGGGAGCGCAGGTGGGCACCCTGTCCTCTCCGGGGTGCTCTTCGACCTCGGCGTGTCCTCGCACCAGCTCGACGTCGCGGCGCGAGGGTTCTCCTACCGGAGCGACGCCCCGCTCGACATGCGCATGGACCCGACGAGCGGGGTGACGGCGGCCGAGTTGGTCAACGAGCTCGACGAGGACACCCTGACCAGCCTCTTCGCCGAGAGCGGCGAAGGGCGGTTCGCCCGGCGCATCGCCCGCGCCGTCGTCGCCGCCCGCCCCGTCTCGACCACCGGACAGCTGGCCGACGTGGTCCGCTCGGCCATCCCGGCCGCCGTCCGCCGGACGGGGGGGCACCCGGCCCGGCGCGTGTTCCAGGCTCTCCGCATCGCGGTGAACGAGGAGCTCGACCAGCTGTCCTCGGCTCTCGGCGCGGCGCTCGCCCTGCTCGTGCCGGGTGGGCGGTGCCTCGCGCTCGCCTACCACTCGGGTGAGGACAGGCTGGTCAAGTCCGTGTTCGCCGAAGCCGCGACGGGCGGCTGCCAGTGCCCCCCGGCACTGCCCTGCCGGTGCGGTGCCGTGCGCGAGTACCGCCTGGTCTTCCGGGGGGCGCGCCGTCCGGGCGCCGACGAGGTCGCCGTCAACCCGCGGGCCGAGGCGGCGCGGCTACGGGCTATCGAGCGGCTCGAGCGCCCCCTGGGTGCTGACGACCGCTCCGCCGGTGCTGACCCGGACGTGAGCCGGTGACCCCGCCGCCCGCGACCGCCCGGGCCCGGGTGGCTCCGGGCGCCCGGCGTGCTCCCGAGGCGCGGCGTCCGGCGCTGCGCGTCCTTGCCCCCCGGCCCAGACCGCGTCGTCGTGCTCGGCACAACCGGGCCGTGTGGCTGGCGGCGATCCTCGTCGTCGGCAGTCTCGTCTCGGTCGTCGTCGGCGACGACCTGGTCGCCCAGACCCAGCTCCGCCTGGCCGCCGTCCAACAGCAAGTGGCTGCGGCCACGACCACCGAGCACCAGCTGCAGGTGTCCGTGGCCCTGCTGGGCGCCCCGGAGGTGGTGATCTCGACCGCCGAGCACAAGCTCCACCTGACGCCGGCCTCGCAGGTCGTCGACGTGCCCGAGGTGCCGCTCGACAAGCCGCTGCCCGCGCCGCAGACGGCGCCGCTGCCCGGATCGGGCACGCAGGCGCCGGCGCCGAGCACGAGCGTCCCCATGGTCAACGGCCACCCGGCGTACGCGTGAGCCCGTCGACCTCCTTGGTCCGGCGTTCCTACGCCCTGCGGGTGGTGCTCGCCGTCGTCTTCGGTCTCATCGGCGCCCGCCTCGTCTACGTCCAGGTGCTCGGGCACCGCCACTACGCAGCGCTGTCCCGTGCCGAGCTGACCCAGACGATCACGGTGCCGCCGCTGCGCGGCGGGATCTACGACCGCAACGGCGAGGTGCTGGCCGAGTCGATCGAACGCCAGACGGTGGTGGCAGACCCGTTCCTCATCAAGGACCCCTCCGCCGTGGCGAGCGCCCTGGCTCCCGTCCTGGGCCTGCCTCGGGCGCAGTTGCGCGCCGAGGTCACCCAGCACTCAGGGTTCGTCTACCTGGACCACCGGGTGTCGACGTCCGTGGCGAAGAAGGTGAGCGCTCTGGCGCTACCGGGCATCAACCTGGTCGACGAGCCCCAGGAGGTCAGCCCGGCCGGGCAGCTCGCCCTGCCCGTCATCGGGACGGTCGGGGCCGCCGGCCAGGGGCTGTCGGGCCTGCAGTACGAGTACCAGTCGCTGCTCGCCGGCAAGCCCGGCTCGACCGACCTGCTGGAGGCACCGGGGGGCGTGGTCCTGTCGGGCGGGGGAGCCCACGGGAGCGCTCCGGTGCAGGGGACGGGGCTCGAGCTCACGCTCGACGAGTCGCTCCAGTACGTCGCCGAGCAGGCGCTCGGGGCCGAGATCGTGGCATCCCACGCAAAGGGCGGGTCGGCCGTCGTGATGGACGTCAAGACGGGCGACATCCTCGCCATGGCCAACCTCCAGGCGACGCCGGGCTCGCGCTCGAGCGCCCCGCCGGCGTCGGGCACGACGAAGCCGAGCACGACCCTCCCGCCGCTGCCCCAGGTGGCGACGACGGGCACGCTCAGCGGGCCGGGCACCTCCGGGTACGCCTACGTCGCCCCGGTCGACACGCTGCCTGCGGGCGTCGCGGAGGCGTCGTCGAACACGGCGGTGACCCAGGTCTACGAACCCGGCTCGGTGTTCAAGATCGTCACGTTCTCGGCTTCCCTCCAAGACGGCGTCATCACCCCGCAACAACCCTTCGTCGTCCCGCCCGCCCTGCCGCTCGGTGGCTACGTCATCCACGACGCCGAGCCCCACGGCACCATCACCATGACGGCGAGCCAGATCATCGCCCAGTCCTCGAACATCGGGACCACCGAGATCGCCCAGCGCCTCGGCGAGACGCGCTTGCTCGGCCAGGTCGGCAACCTGGGCTTCGGCAAGCCCACGGGCCTCCACTTCCCCGGTTCGTCGCCCGGCCTCGTGGTGGGTCCGGCGCAGTGGACCGGGTCCACCATCGGGTCGCTGCCGATCGGGCAGGTGGACGCCGTCTCCGTGCAGCAGCTCGCGGACGCCTTCAACGCCATCGCCAACGGAGGGGTCATGGTGGCGCCTCGGCTCGTGCGGGGGACCGTGAGCCCGTCGGGCAAGGTGACGCGGGTCCCGGTCGCGCCGGCGCGCCGGGTGATCGCGCCGACCGCGGATGCCGAGCTCGTCAAGATGCTGGAGGGGGTCGTAAAGGGCGGGACCGGCGTGGAGGCGAAGATCGACGGGTACACCGTGGCCGGCAAGACAGGCACGGCGAACATCCCCTACGCCAACCGCCGTGGGTACATCCCCGGGGCGTTCTACGGGACGTTCGCCGGGTTCGCCCCGGCGCAGCGCCCAGTGCTCACCTGCGTCGTCGTCCTGAAGGAGCCCACTCCGCCCTACGGCGGCGCAGTGGCCGCGCCCGTCTTCGCCACGATCATGAACTACGCCCTGCACCACTACGGGATCCCGACCGACACGATGCCGACCTCGGCAACGGCGAACGGGGCCTTCGGGCCCAAGGGTACGATCACCGTGCCGCCCCAGGTGAAGACCGAGGGCGCGTGAATGGCTGCGGCGAGCGTACGGTGCGGCACGGCTTCGGACCCCGCCCACGGCGGGAGCGCCGGGCGCCGCGCGCCCGGGCGACTGCCGCCGCCGGCTCCGAGCGCACCGTGGAACCCCGTCGACACCGAGACCCCGTCCCGCTCCGGCGACTGCTGACCGGGGTCACCGTCGCCGCCGTGCGCGGGAGGCCCTGGGACGTCCCGATCGGCGCCGTCGAGCACGACAGCCGGGCGGTCGGCCCGGGGTCGCTCTTCTGCTGTCTCCCCGGCGCGGCCCACGACGGCCACGCGTTCGCTGCCGACGCAGCGGCTGCCGGTGCGTCGTGCCTCCTCGTCGAGCGGTTCGTGGAGGTCGACCTGCCCCAGGTGCGCACGGCGCCCGGCGGCGCCAGGCCGGCCATGGCCCTGGCCGCCGCCGAGCTGTTCGGCCACCCGGACCGACGCCTGGCGGTCGCCGGGGTGACGGGGACCAACGGCAAGACCACGGTCGTCCACCTGCTACGGTCCATCCTCCAGCACGCCGGGCGCCCGGCGGGGACCATCGGGACCCTGACGGGGGCGCGCACGACGCCGGAGGCGCCGGAGCTCTACGCCCGGCTCGCCGGGTTCGTGGACGACGGGTTCGCCGCCGTGGCGATGGAAGTGTCGTCGCACGCCCTGAGCCAGCACCGCGTCGACGGCATGGCCTTCGACGTGGCCGTCTTCACCAACCTGAGCCATGACCACCTCGACCACCACCGCACGATGGAGGAGTACTTCGGGGCCAAGGCCCGGCTCTTCGAGCCGGGACGTGCGGCCGTCTCGGTCTTGTGCGCTGACGACCCGTGGGGCGTGCGCCTGGCTGCCGGCCTGGCCGGCCGCCCCGTCGTGGAGGTCCGGCGGTCAGACGCCACCGACGTCGAGCTCGAGGTGGGCCGGACGGCGTTCACCTGGGAGGGCCGGCGGGTGACCACGGCCCTGACCGGCGAGGTGAACGTGACGAACAGCCTGCTCGCCGCAGCAGCGGCGCGGGTGCTCGAGGTGGACGACGACGCGGTGGTGGCCGGGCTGGCGGACGCCGGTCCCGTCCCCGGTCGCATGGAGGTGGTGGCGCGCCGGCCGGTGACGGTGCTCGTCGACTACGCCCACACGCCCGACGGGCTGGCGGCGGCGCTCGGCAGCGCTCGGCAGCTGGCCCGCGGGCACAAGGTCGTGTGCGTCTTCGGGTGCGGGGGGGACCGCGACGCGGCCAAGCGCCCGCTGATGGGCAAGGTGGCTGCCGAGCTGGCGGACGTCGTCGTCGTGACGTCGGACAACCCGCGCTCGGAGGACCCGGCGGCGATCATCGAGGCCGTGCTGTCCGGCACGCGCCAGGCCTCGCGCGCCGCCGGTCCGGCCCGAGTGGTTCTCGAGCCCGATCGGGCCCGTGCCGTCGACGTGGCGGTCGGCTCGGGCCGACCGGGCGACGTCGTCCTCGTGGCCGGCAAGGGGCACGAGACGGTCCAGGTCATCGGTGACGCCGTCCTGCCCTTCGACGACCGGGTCGAGGCCCGCCGCGCCGCCGAGCGCCATGCCGGTGCTACGGACGGCGGAGCGGACGGCGGAGCGGACGGCGGCCGACCGTGATCGCGCTCATGGTGGCGGGCGGAGTCGCGCTCTGGATCTCGGTGCTGGCGACGCCCCTGCTGATCCGGCTGCTCGCCCGCCGAGGGATCGGTCAGCAGATCCGGGAGGACGGCCCCCAGATCCACCTGGCCAAGGCGGGAACGCCCACGATGGGCGGGATCACCGTCGTCGCTGCCGTCGTCGTGGGCTTCCTCGTCGCCCACGCCGTCCCCGGCGTGACGCTCAGCCGGTCGGGCTGGCTCGTGCTCCTCGCCGTCGTGGGCGCGGCAGCGATCGGCTTCGCCGACGACTGGGTCAAGGTGCGCAACCGGCGGAGCCTCGGGCTCAACAAGCGGGCCAAGTTCGGCGCCCAGCTCGCGTTGGGCGTGCTCTTCTCGCTGCTCGCCGTGTACTGGGCCCATTCGTCGACCACGCTCTCGTTCACCCGGTACGACTCGTTCGGGATCACCATGAACGTGGGGCTGTGGGTGGCGTGGGCGACGCTCGTCATCGCCGGTTCGGCCAACGCCGTGAACCTGACCGACGGGCTCGACGGGCTCGCCGCGGGGTCGTCGACGTTCTGCTTCGCCTGCCTGGCCGTCATCGGCTACTGGCAGTTCCGCCACTTCTCCATCTACCGGGTGGGCGACGCGCTCGACATGGCTCTCGCCGCAGTGGCGCTCGCCGGCGCGTGCCTGGGGTTCCTGTGGTGGAACGCCGCCCCGGCGAAGATCTTCATGGGGGACACCGGCTCGTTGTCGATCGGCTCGGGCCTCGCCGCGCTGTGCCTTCTCATGAACCTGGACCTACTGCTCGTCATCATCGGCGGCCTGTTCGTGATCGTGACGCTGTCGGTGGTCATCCAGGTCGTCAGCTTCCGCTTCTTCCACCGGCGCGTGTTCCGGATGGCGCCGCTCCACCACCACTTCGAGCTGCTGGGTTGGCCGGAGACGACCGTCATCGTCCGCTTCTGGATCCTCGCCGGCCTCTTCGCCGCGCTCGGCCTCGGCGTGTTCTACGCCGACTTCCTGTCGGTGGGGAAGCTGTGAGCACGCGCTGGGCGGGCAAGCGGTGAGCACGTCGGCTGGCCCGCTCCGCCGGGGGTTCCACCACTCGGGGCTCGCCATCGGCGAAGCTGGGCGGATGCGACGCACGGCTGGTCCGGAGCGCCTCGCCACGACCGGTCTTCCCCTCGCCACCCGGCTCGTCGCGCTGGTCGCCGTGCTCTGCGTGTTCGGGCTGGTGATGGTGGGCTCGGCGTCGCCGGTCATCTCGACCAACCTCTACGGCTCGCCGTGGTCGATCCTCGTCCGGCAGGTGATCTGGCTGGTCCTCGGCGTGGCGGCGCTCGCCGTCACGTCCCGGGTCGACTACCACGTCTGGCGCCGGGTCAGGGTTCCGCTGCTCGTCGGCACCCTCGTGCTGCTCGTCGCCGTGCTGCTGCCGCACCTCGGGGTCACGGCCGGCGGGTCGTCGCGGTGGATCGGCTTCGGGCAGCTCCGGCTGCAGCCCTCCGAGCTCATGAAGCTCGCGCTCGTGGTCTTCGTCGCCGACCTCCTCACGCGTCGCGCCGAGTGGGTCTGGAGCCCCAAGGCGGTCGTGGCCCCGGTGGCCATCGTGCTGTGCACCTCCGCCGTCCTCGTCCTCAAGCAGCCGGACATGGGGACCGCCATGGTCCTGTGCTGCATCGCCTTCGGGCTGCTCTTCCTCGGCGGTGTCCGGATGCGGTCGCTGTGGCGCCTGGCCGCGGGCCTGGCCGCCGCCGCGGTCGTGCTCGCCATCGTCGACCCGTACCGGCGCGACCGGATCCTCTCCTTCTTGAACCCCAGCGCGACCCGCTCGGGCTCCGGCTACCAGGTGTGGCAGTCCCTCATCGGGCTGGGCTCGGGCCACCTCTTCGGCCTCGGGCTGGGCGGCGGGCGCCAGAAGTGGGGCCTCCTGCCCAACGCCCACACGGACTTCATCTTCTCGGTGGTGGGCGAGGAGCTCGGCCTGGTGGGCGCCGTGCTCCTCCTCGCTCTCTTCCTCGGCTTCGCCTGGACGGGGCTCCGTATCGCCGGCGGCGCTCCCGACCGCTTCGGCGGGCTGTTGGCCGCCGGGGTCGTGATCTGGATCATGAGCCAGGCGGTCATCAACGTGGGTGCCGTCATCGGCTTGTTGCCGGTGACCGGCATCCCACTGCCGTTCATCTCCTTCGGCGGATCCTCGCTCGTCATCGTGCTCGCCGCCACCGGCATCTTGCTCAACGTGGCCCGTTCCGATCGCCCGCCCATCCGGGCCCGTTCGTCGGCGGCTCCTACGGCGGCACGCCGGTCCGCCGGGAACCTGAGCGTCGCCGGTGCCCGCCCGTCCGGTGCCCGCCCGTCCGGTGCCCGCCCGTCCGGTGCCCGCCCGTCCGGTGCCCGCCCGTCGGGTGCGCGGGCAGGGGGTCCGCGGCCGGAGAAGACGCGAGCCGCGTCGGTGTCCGGCCGTGCCAGCCGTCCACCCGTGCGTGCCGCCCGTCCGGCAGCCCGCCCGACCGACCGCCAGCCCCGCTCCGGAAGACGGGCCGGCCGGCCCGTCCGGGCGTGACGGAGCGGCGCTTCGCCGTGATCGCCGGTGGTGGCACGGCGGGGCACGTGCAGCCGGCGCTGGCGATCGCCGACGCGCTGGTGGCGCGGGGCCATGCCCACGAGGACGTCCAGCTCGTCGGGTCGGCCCGCGGCTCGGACCGGGCGACCATGGAGGGGCGAGGCTTCCCGGTCGACGTGCTGCCCGGCCGCGGCATCGCCCGGTCGCTCACGCCCGCGACGCTCGTGCGCAACTTCGGGGCGGTCGCCGGCATCGGGTCAGCGGTGGTCCGGTCGCTGCGCCTCGTGCGCTCGGCCCGGCCGTCGGTGGTGGTGGCCGTGGGCGGCTACGCGAGCGTCGGTCCGGCGCTCGCCGCGCTGGTGACCCGCACGCCGCTCGTCGTCGTCAACGTGGACGCCGTCCCCGGAGCCGCCAACCGGCTCTTCGGGCGCTTTGCCGCCGCCTGCCTCGTCGGCTGGCCGGGGACCGACCTCCCTCGGGCGGTGGCGACCGGCACGCCGGTGCGTCCCGAGATCGCCGCCGTCACCCATGACGACGCCGCCCGCAGGACGGCCCGCCGGCTCCTCGGCCTGCCCGAGGAACGACCGACCGTGGCGGCTTTCGGGGGCTCTCTCGGCGCGCGCCGGGTGAACGAGGCGGTCGCCGGCATGGCGGCTCGCTGGGAGGGACGAGAGGACCGCTCCGTGTACCACATCGTCGGCCGGCGGGACTGGGACGCCGGTGTGGGTGCCGGGGGAGCCGGCCCGATCGTCAGGGTGCCCTACGAAGATCGGATGGACGCCGTCTACGCCGCTGCCGACCTCGTTGTCTGCCGAGCCGGGGCCATGACCGTCGCCGAGCTCGCCGCCGCCGGCGTCCCCGCCGTTCTCGTGCCGTTGCCGGGAGCGCCCGGTGACCACCAGAGCGCGAACGCCCGGGTGCTCGGACGGGACGGCGCCGCACGCGTGCTGCCCGACGCCGAGTGCACGCCCGAGCGGCTGACCGAGCTGGTCGACGCCCTGCTCGACGAGCCGGGGCGGCTGGCGGCCATGTCCGCCGCTGCTCGTGCGCTGGCTCCGGTCGACGCGGCAGGGGCGGGTGCCGAGGTGGTCGACGCCTGCGCCGCCCGGGGGCGACGCGCCGGAGGCGCTCCATGAGCAAAGCACCGCTCAGGCTCGACGGACCACCGGTGCGCGTTCACGTGGTCGGCATCGGCGGCGCGGGCATGAGCGCCATCGCCACCGTCCTGGCCGCCATGGGCCACCGGGTGACGGGCAGCGACGTCAAGGACACGCCGGTCCTCGAACGGCTCCGGCGCGCCGGCGTCGGGGTGGCGGTGGGCCACGACGCCGCCCAGGTCGCCGAGTGCGACGTGGTGACCGCGTCGACGGCGGTCCCCCCGACGAACCCCGAGGTGGCCGAGGCGCGACGACGCGGGGTGCCCGTGCTGCACCGCGCGGACGTGCTCGCGTCCATCGCCGCCCTGCGGCGATGCGTCGCCGTGTCGGGTACGCACGGCAAGACGACGACCGCGTCGATGGTCGCGTTGGCACTCGTCGAGGCCGGCCTGCGACCGTCGTTCCTCATCGGAGGCGACGTCAACGAGATCGGGACCAACGCCGTGTGGGACGCGGGGGAGTGGCTGGTCGTCGAAGCCGACGAGAGCGACGGCTCCTTCCTCGCGCTCGAGCCGGAGGTCGCCGTCGTGACCAACGTCGAAGCCGACCACCTCGATCACTACGGGTCGTTCGATGCCCTGCGCGAGGCGTTCGCGACGTTCCTGTCCGGTGCGGCGCGCGCGGTGGTGGGGGGTGACGACCCGGTGGCGGGCCAGCTCGGGCGTGACGCCGGAGCGGTCCTCGTCGGGACGGCGGCGGCGTGCGACTACGTCATCTCGCGGGTGCGCTCGGGACGCAGCTCGATCGCCTTCGAGCTCGCCGGGCCACCTTCGGTCGGCGTCGTCCCGGTCGACCTCGCCGTCCCCGGCCTGCACAACGCCCGCAACGCCGCCGTGGCCGCCGCGGCCGCCGTGGCCGCCGGCGTCCCGGTCGCCGA
>JAJZJT010000326.1 GCA_021809995.1 Actinomycetes bacterium | reverse complement strand
CGAGCCGTCCCGTCGGGGTCGGGGGCCGCGCCGGTGGCGGTGCGACCCGCCGTAGCCGACGCACCCGGGGAGGACGCGGGCGGACCGGGCGGCGCAGCCCCGGCGTTGTCGGTGCGCTCCGTCTCGGTGTCCTTCGGGGGGATCGCCGCTCTCGAGCAGGTCGACCTCGAGGTCGAGCCCGGCGAGATCGTGGGCGTGATCGGCCCGAACGGCGCCGGCAAGACCACGTTGTTCGACGTGGTGTCTGGGTTCGTCCGCCCGAGCTCGGGCCGCGTGCTCCTCGGCGGTGTCGACGTGACGGCGAAGAGCGCGCCGACGCGGGCGCGCCTGGGCCTCGGGCGGTCCTTCCAGGACTCGCGCCTCTTTAGCACCATGACCGTCGCCGAGACGCTGTCGGTCGCCTTCGAGCGCTTCGTCGACGTCGCCGACCCGCTCAACGCCGTCTTGCGCCTGCCGGCCCAGCAGCGCACCGAGGCGGCGGTCGCCGACCGGGCCGCCGAGCTCATCGACCGCTTCGGCCTCGGCCGCTTCGCGGACCGCCCGTTGGCCGCCCTCTCGACCGGCTCGCGCCGGTTGGTCGACCTGGCTGCCGTGGTCGCCCAGCAGCCCACCGTCGTCCTGCTCGACGAGCCGACCTCGGGCATCGCCCAGCGGGAGGTGGAGGCGATGAAGGAGCTGCTCGTCGCCGTGGCAGCAGAGCTCGCCGCGACGTTGGTCGTGGTCGAGCACGACATCGCCTTCGTCGCCGACCTGGCCGACCGCCTCGTCGCCCTCGACCAGGGCGAGGTGCTGGCCAGCGGCCTCCCCGACGAGGTGCTGGGTCGCCCCGACGTCGAGGCCGCCTTCCTCGGCACCTCGGCAGTCGTCCGGGCGCGCTCGGGGGCGATCGGCGCCCTGGCGGGAGCGGTGCCGGGGGAGGAAGGTCGTGAGCACAGTGGGCAGTGACCACGGCAGCACCGACACCGGAACCGGCACCCGGAGGGAGGGCTGGCGCGCGACCGTGGCCGCACGTCTCGCTCGTACGGCGGACGGGGCCGGCCGTGCTCGTCGTGCTGGCCCTCGTGGCCGCGGGCCTGGTGGCCACCGTCGGCCGGAGCTCGGCGCCAGCGGGCTCGGTGACGTCGGCCAACGGGGCAGGCGGGGTGCACGGCATCGCGCTCACCTACGCCAGGGCGAAGGCCGAGGGGCGGACCGCCGACTACCAGTGGGGCGCCGGCTGCGACACGGCGACGGGCCGGCTGCGCCTGCCGATGGCCGGCGGGTTCCCCTGCATCGCCCGGCAGGCCGGCTCGAACGGCGGCGCCACGTGGAGCGGGGTGACGGCCACGGCCATCACGGTTGCCCTCTACGAGCCCGCCCCCGGCGGCCTCACCACCGCCCTCGCAGGGGCCACCGACCCGCCTGCCGCCGTGCGCGCCACGGCCCGGGCGTTCGTCGCCATGCTGAACGCCATCGTGCCGCTCCACGGCCGCAAGGTCGTCCTCGTCCCGTACCAGGCCACCGGGGGTAGTAGCGACGCAGTCGCCGGCCGCGCCGATGCCATCACCGTCGCCCAGTCCCTCCACGCGTTCGCCTCCATCGGCGGCCCACAGCAGACCTCCGCCTACGAGGACGAGCTCGCCCGGCTGCACGTGCTGTGCGTCGGCTGCGGACTGTCGGTCCCCTACGCGGGCTACCGGCAGGACGCTCCGTACCTGTGGGGGGACTTGCCCACCCCCGACACGCTGCTCACCGACGCCCTCGACTTCGTCGTCGCCGACCTGGTCGGCAGGGACGCCACCTACGCCGGCGAGGCCGCCTTCCGCCACGAGAAGCGCCGGTTCGCCCTCGTCCACTACGACCAGAACCCGCCCCTCTACGGCGGGCTGACGAAGAAGCTCGACAAGGAGTTCGCGGCGACCAAGCTCCGCCTGGTCGACAACGAGAGCTACCTGCTCGACCTGCCGCAGCTGCCGTCCGAAGCCGCCACCATCGCCGCCCACCTGAAGGCGTCGGGCGCCACCACCGTCATCTTCGCCGGTGACCCGATCATGCCGATCTTCCTGACCAAGGCGGCGGCAGCCATCGGCTACTTCCCCGAGTGGGTCGTCACCGGCACGGTGCTGACCGACACCAGCACCCTCGGACGGCTCTACGACCCCCAGGAGTGGGCACACGCCTTCGGCATCTCGACGCTGCCCGTCCCCACCCCGGCGGCGCAGTCCATCGGGCGGTCGCTCTACCGGTGGTACTACGGGACCGAGCCGGCCGCCATCAAGACGGCGAGCCTGGTCCTCACTCCGGTCCTCCTTCTCTACACCGGGCTCGAGCTCGCCGGCCCGCGCCTCACCCCCGACAGCTTCCGGGCGGGCATGTTCGAGTACCCGCCGAGCGGGGGATCGCCGACCAACCCGCGCGTCGCCTACGGGAGCCAGGGTGCCCCACCCCTCCCCGCCTACACGACGCCGGCCGACTACACGGTCATCTGGTGGGACGCCAACGCGGTGGGCCCCGACGAGCAGGGTGCGGTCGGCCGCGGCCTCTTCCGCTATGTCGACGGCGGGCGCCGCTACCCGGCCGGCAAGCCGCCGCCGGCGCACCTCCCGCTGTTCTCGAAGGCGGGGACCGTGACCTCGTATGGGTCGGGGTCCGCACCAGGTGAGCGCGTCCCCGCCGCGCCGCCGTGGCCGGGGTCTCCCGCTGCGCTGAAGGCTGGCAGCTCGGCGGGTGGCGGCAGCACTGCCGGCACTGCCGGCGCTGCCGGCGCTGCCGGGTAGGGCGGGCGGGCCCGCATCGGTCGGCGGCCGCTCCACGCCGACGAGAGGACGAGCGGCGCGCGGCAGGTGGCAGCACCCGCGCTCAGGCCCGGGAGCCCTCCGGACCGAGAGGCCCGGTCGAGTAGGATGCCGCTGCTGCTCGGGCGAGTGGCGGAATTGGCAGACGC
>JAJZJT010000001.1 GCA_021809995.1 Actinomycetes bacterium | reverse complement strand
CGCGGGCGAGCCGGCCGGCGCGGCGCCCGGGGCGCGATGACGCCACGCCAGCCGGCCCAGACGAGCACCACCCCCAGCCCGACACCGGCGCCGAGCAGTGCGGCGAGGGCGCTCACCGCTCCCACCAGCCGCCGGGGCGCTCCAAGAGGCCCGGGTCGAAGCCGACCGCGACCAGCTCCTCCAGCGTGTCGGAGCGAAGCGGCGAGGCGGGCACCGCCCGCCCCGAGGCGTCGGGGCGGAACACCTCATTGGAGGCCACGAGCGGGCCTTCTGCGCCGGTCACCTCCCGGATAGAGGACACCACCCTTCGTTCGCCACGGCGGGCGAGGTGGACGACGAAGTGCACGGCGTTGGCGACGAGGAGGTTGGTCGCCTCCAACGGGAGGCGTTCGGGGGCCTGGATGGCGTAGGTAGCGAGCTTGGAGAACGCCCCCTTCGACGAGGAGGCGTGCAGGGTGGCCATCGACCCGTCGCTCCCCTGGCTCATCGCGTTCAGAAGCGCCAGGACCTCCTCGCCTCGGGCCTCGCCGACGATCACCCGGTCCGGGCTCATGCGAAGCGCCCAGCGCACCAGCTCGGCCAGACTCACCCCGCCCTGGCCTTCGAGGTTCGGCTCTCTGGCTTCCAAGGCGACGCAGTCGGGGTGCAGGTCGGGGTAGCGCTCCAGACCCAGCTCGAGCGAGTCCTCGATGGTGATGAGACGCTCCGCGGGTGAGATGTCGGCCGCCATCGCCCGCAAGAGCGTGGTCTTGCCCGCCGCGGTGCCCCCGCAGATGATGCAGGACTTCTTGGCTAACATGAGCGCCCGCAGCAGCTCGCGCAGCGCCACGTCGAGCGTGCCGGCGCCTATCAGGTCGTCGAGGCTGACGCGCAGGTAGCGATGGCGGCGCACCGAGAGGCACGGGCGGGCCGCGACGGCCATCACCGCGAACAGCCGCGACCCGTCGGGCAGCTGCAGGGACAGGCGTGGCGAGCCGCGGTCGAAGCGCCGCTCGCCGATCCCCGTCCGGGCCGCCGCGGTGCGCAGCATCTCTTCGAGCTCGGCGTCTGAGGCGGCGATCGGGGCGACCTGCTCCCGGCGGCCGTCGGCGTAGCGGACCCAGACGACGTCGCAGCCGTTCGCGTTGATGTTCTCGATCGCCGGGTCGTCCAAGAGCGCCTGCAGGCGGTTCAGACGGAACAAGGCGTCGAAGACCGCCCGGGCGAGGCGCTCCTCGTTTTTCTCAGGGAGGACCGACCCGCCTCCGGCGAGCGCCTGGCGGGCCCGGCGCTCCAGGGCCTCGGCGATGAGCTGGCGTCCGAGGGCCTGCTCGTCGGCCGGGGGAAGCGGCGCCTGCCCGCCGGCCTGGCGGACCCGGGTCGTCTCGCCGAGCGCGGCCAGCACTTCGGCGCGAAGCCCTTCCACCAGCGACGGCTCCGGGACTGGCCCGGAGGCCGTCGCCCCGTCGGCCAAGACGCCGTTGGGCGCCACGTGCTCGGCGGTCACCGGCCCGGGCCTCCGCCGGGGACACTGCCGTTGGTGGCCACCCCGGCGGCGGGCGGCACCGCCAGCGGGGCGCGCTCCGGGCGGCCGAGACGCACCCGCAGCCGGGCAGCGAAGCTCGGCGCCTCCGCGACCGCAGCCGGCACCAAGGTGGGCTCGGGAGCGAGCGTCTCGGCCAGGCTGCGCGCCGCACGCACGAGCGGCGAGAGGCGAAGCCGGCGGTCCGACGCCGACACCACGCCGAGCAGCTCGGCTGCCTCCGGGTCCCACGGCAGGCGCCCGAGCACCTCGACCCCCATTGCCTCGGCGACCTCCGCGTCGGCGTAGGGGCCGTCGCCCACCAGCACCAGCCCGAGCCGTCCGGCAAAGAGCGGGCTGCCCTCGTCGGAGCGCTGTTCGAGGACACAGACGAGCGCGTTGAGATCCGCCAGCCTCGGCCGGCTCGTCAGCGCCACCCGCCTCGTGCCCGCTGGGCCGGGCAGGCCGAGCAGCGGCGAACAGAGCCCGGCGTCGAGGCGCCCCACGTCGATGATCACGTCGGCGTCGAGCTCACCGAGGCGTCCCAAGAGACCAGCCAGGGTCGCCGTCGCGGAGCGCACCTGGGTGCCAGACGGCGGTGCGGTGAGCACCGACGCCCCGCCGGGCAACGACCGGCAGTGTGCCCAGACCGCCTCGGGGTCGCTCCGGTGGCGGGCCGCGGCGCCGAGCGACACCAGGCTCGGTTGCGCCGGCCACCCCAACGCGGCGGCGAACGTGCCGCCCGCCGGGTCGAGCTCGACCACCAGCACCCGGCGTGGCGCCGGCCAGGTGGCGGCCAGCGCCACCGCCGAGGTCGTCGTGGCGCACGAGCGCACCGAGGCCAAGACGAACACCGCCACGGTCAGCTCCCCGCCCCGAGCTGGACCAGGCTCGCCTCGCCCGCCGCGGCGAGCGACGCCACCCCGTCCGCCTCGGCCGTGGGCACCTGCACGGAGAACACCGTTGCCCCGCCCGAGGCGACAGGAGCCGCCTGGACACCGACCACCACCGCGTCGACCGGGCTCCCCGATGCCACCTGGGTGCTCGACGAGGCGGTCACCACCGGCACGACCTGCACCCGGTCGCCGGGGGCGAGACCCGGGGGGAACAGCCCCGCCTTGAGCGCGACCGCCACCACGTCCGCGTCGGCGCCCACCGCCGCGCCCGAGCCGATGTCGCCTGGGGCGAGCAGCGCCCCGGCCACGAGCGCCAGCGCCACCGGCCGGCCCACCATGCTTCGCTCCGCCCCGACCGGGACCACCCCGATGCCGGCCCCGGTCGAGACCCGCGCCGCCCGCAGGTCGGCCGCTCGGAGGACCTCACCGGCCGCGAGCGGGCGGGCGACGACAAGCACCTCCTCGTGGGCGGCCACGCCCACCGACACATCGGCGAACCCGAGCGCGCACCCGGCCACCAGCAGCACCCCCACCACGACGAGGGGCACCTGGCGACGCCGGCCACCGTGCCGGCCCGGCGTCGTCCCATTGCGGGACCCGGCGGGCGGGCCGCCGTCGATCGAGGGTCGTGTCGCAGTCAGCGCCATCGGCGGTTCCTTTCTCAATGACCTCCGCTGCTCGGGGTGTTGATCGCCTCGGACTGGACCACCTGGACGTTGACCGCCGCGGCCGGGCCGGCCTCGGCGCCGAGGCTGCCGCCGCCCGCCGCCCCCGTGGCGTTCCAGGTCACCGCCCAGTAGATGGTCGCCGACACGGTGTAGGTGCCGACCGCGGACCACCTGTACGAGCAGGTCGTCGTGGCGTCGGGGGCCGAGGGGTCATAGGGCGTGCCCGGCCCGGCGCAGGTCACCTGCTGGCCGTCGCCCATGTCCCAGACGACCTTGGTCGGCGTCGCCACCGCCGTCGTCGTCACCGGCCCCGCCCTCGCCGAGGCGCGCACCGGGTGCCAGGCGGCAGGGTTCAGCCACAGCCACGTCGCCACGTTCACCAGCTGGGGGTGGGGCTCGGGCGGCGCCATCTCGATCACCGGCGAAGAAAGAGCGAGCGTCTTGGCCGCCTGCTCGGCCACCACCACCGGTGCCACCTGGACCGCGACCGTGACCGGCTTGGCGCCGGTCACCCAGAACGGCGGCATCGGGTCGATCACCCCCGGCCCGGCGCACACCGGGAACACCCACTGGCCCGGCTGGGGGCCGCCCACCCCGAGCGACGCGGTCGCCGACGGACCCCCGGCGCCGTAGGAGCAGCCGTAGGGCTGGTTCGGGTTCGGCTTGCCTGGTGGCGGATCCGGCTTTGCGGCCTGGGCCCAATGCGACCCCGACGGCGGCGTCCAGGTCGTGACACCCGCCTGCACGCTCAGCTGTCCGCCCGACGCCTGCGCACCCGCCGAGGTGTACTCACCGCCGGTGTCGGCTGCCTCGGCGCGACCTGCAGCGACGGTCATCGCGCCCAGCGAGACCGTGAGGGCTGCAGCCATCACGAACCGGGCGCGCATTTCCCGTCCGTCACCGTCTGCTTGGCGACCTTCCACGTGCCACCAGCGAGCACGAGCGTGGCACGCACCCCGTCGTTCTCCGGCGGGGTGACCGGCGGCACCGGCTTGCCGGTCTTCGCGTACACGAGCACCGACGTGCTGTAGGCGCAGTCCACGACCGTGGCCGTCGAAGCCGACAGCGCCACGAGCTTCGGGTGCAAGGTAAAGGTCCCCCGGCCGACCATCCCTTGGCGCTGGTCGGCCAGCAGGCTCGCCTTCACCCCCTGCAGCACCGGGTTGACCATCGTCGCCGCCAGCGCCGGGTCCTCGGGGTTGGCGGCGGCAAGCGCCTGCTCGAAGGCCTTCCACCCGGCGCGGTAGGCGACGAGCACCGCTGCCGCCGCGGGGTTGGTTGTCGACGACGAGGTGGACCTGGTTGGCTTCGCTCGGGTCGTGGTGGCGGTGGAGGATGACCCGCCACTGCCGCCGCAGGCGGCGAGCACGACGGCAAGCGTGGCGCCCCCAGCGGCCACCGCGGCCCAGCGCCGGGCACGCCGCGCCAGGGAGCGCCGGCGAGCACTGCTCGCCGGCGCCCTCTGGCCCTCTGCGGCGTGCGCACCCCTTCGGGCGGCACGTGCGGGGGAGACGGAGCGGACCATTACACGGATCAACTCAGCATGCATGACGCCATTGGACTCGTCAGTGACCCCCGTCATTCAGCCTGTGACGGCCGTCACGGTCCGATCCGCGGCGACCCGCTGGCCGTGGTCAGCGGATGGTCTCTTGGCGCAGCTTCTCGGGGTCGGGGATCACCAGCACGCCGTGGTCGCCGGTGAGCAACCCCTCGGCCTTCAGCGCGCCGATGACCCTCGACACGGTCTCTCGAACAGCCCCGACCGCGTCGGCGAGCTGCTGGTGGGTGATCTCGCAGCTGGCCGGGGCGCCGGGGCGCACCACGGCGAGCGCGAGGAGGTGGCGGAGCACCCGCTGGCGGACATGGCCGAACACGCCCAGGGCCGTCTCGTACAAGATGTCATCGATGTGGCGGTTGAGCTGGCCCGCCACCGCCACGCCGACCTCGGGGTGACCTCGCCGCAGGTCGTCCACGACCCCGGGGTCGAAGCGGAGCAGCCGGCAGTCGGTGATCGTGTCGAACAGCAGCGGGTAGCGCCGCCCGGTCAGGCGGGCCAGGCCGGCCAGGTCGCCCTGGCGCAGGTAGGTGACCGCGAAGCGCCGGCCGTCCACCCCCGCCAGCGACACCCGCACCAGCCCGGCGACCACCAGCGCCAGCGGTGGCCCCTCGAGCAGGTGGCCCTTGGACACCTCGCTGCGCACCGCGCCGGAGAGCACCCGGTCGCGAAGCGGGACCGGCAAGCTGGCGAGCACGCTTCGGCGCATCGCGGCCTCGACCTCACGCCTGGAGAACGGATCGGAGCCGCTCACCGCCGAGACCCGCGGACCACGTCCCGCTCGCCGTCCGGCGCGCACACCTCGCCGCGCCGCTGCCGGTCGTCGAGCGGCCCTTCCGGGTAGGCGGGTCCGTACACCTACCCATGGTGTCCCAGCGAGGCACGCGCCGCCCGATCGCGGTGGCCTACGACGGCGCGGCGTCCTCGAAGGACATCACCTGGGGCTCACCGGCGGGCTGTGCCCTCCGGCTTGCCTTCGCCGACGACGAGCTGGGATCGGGCGCTCGGCACGCCTGATCGGGTCTCGCGAGTCGCACCGTGGCCGGTGCTCGGCGCCCCGCAGCGCTTGCGCGACCGTCGAGGCCGTCTCGTTCCCGCCACGGCTGGGACCGCCTCAGCCGGGAACGCTGCTGTCGGTCGAGGTGGTCTCGAGCTCGTCGTGGGTAAGCGCCCCGGCCTCCTCGCCGGAGAGGAAGCCGACGAGGGAGCCGTAGATCGCATCCGCGCGGCTGAAGGTGCCCGATGATCCCCCGCTCAGCGAGCCCGGCCGAGCCGGGCTATCAGCTGTGCCAGTCCGGTGTTCGCCTCCTCCTCGAGGCGCTTCTTCGCCGCCCGGTAGCGCTCGGTCGCCGCTCTCACCGCCTCGACCTCGTCTGGGGGCAGCATCACGACACGCGTCCGGCTGTGCTCGGAGTAGCTGAGCACCACTGACACGTGCAGCGGTCCTTCGTTCGCGCACCGGCAGTTCGCCTTGCCGCACCGACGGCGCTGGGTGACCACCGTTCCCCGAATCGTCTCGGGCATTGCCCGCTTGGCCTTGGCCGGCACGAGACATAGCGTAGACCTCTAATCCGCGAGTGACTCACACGCAGATTCTCCCTCGTCCCAGGCGAAAGGTGGGAGATCTCAAGGTACTCAGGCGGCGGTCAGCGCCGGGCTGTGCCGTTGACCAGGAGAAGCTCCATCTGGATCGTCACTCCAGGAGAGCCGCACCCGAATGGTTACGATCCAGGACCACTCCAAACACAGGATACGCAATAGGTGCCGTGTATCACCCGACGGCCATCATCGGGTATGCTCCGCGCCATGCGCTTGCACGTAGACAGCTCACGATGCCAGGGACACAACCGGTGCACCGTGGTCGCACCTGGCTTGTTCGAGATCGACGACTTCGGAATGTCCTCGCCAGCAGGCGACGGCATGGTGCCCCCGGGTGAAGAAAGAGCAGCGCGGCTCGCCGTGGACAATTGCCCCGAGTACGCCATAAGCCTGACCGACGACTGACACCACGTGGCGGCCGTGCAGTCTTCCCACCGGACAGAGATGATACAAAAGCGCAGATTGTGTATCGCCGTCTCGTTTGGTAGCATGGGAAGAGATGCACGCTGACCGCCGAGCCGACGGGCAGCGGTCGGTGCGTAGGTGCGCACGGGCCGGTGGCCGCCATGGCGGCCCAGTCCTCTCCATCCGCCGTATCCGTCTCCATCCGGAGGTTCTCACATGACCGACATCGTGCCGTCGCAGGTCGACAGAGCGAACCCGTTCGCCTCGTTCATTAGGCTGGACCGCGCCGCCGATTTCGGCCCCGTCAGCGACTGGGCGTCGGACTTCGACCTCGCCGAGCCGCCGTACGTCACCGATCCGACGGTCCGGTGGGCCGAACAGCGCGGCCGTTGCCCGATCGCGTTCACAGAGCGCCGCCAACGCTCGTGGCTGCCCGTGCTCTACGATGACATCGCCGCCATCGCCCACGATATCGAGCACTTCTCGTCCCACGATCCGATTGTCGTGTCGCCATTCGACGTGCCCATCAACGATCTGCTGCCGGTGCCGCCGATCAGCTCGGACCCGCCGGTGCACACCTGGGCGCGCCGCCTGCTGCTCCCAGCGTTCGGCCCCTCAGCCGTCGAGGCCATGAGCGAGGTCACCCGCGGCCTGGCGGAGGAGCTCATCGCCGACCACTTCTCCGATGGTAGCGGAGACGCCGCGGCGGACTACGCACGGCACATCCCGGTCCGCGTGATCGCGCACATGTTGGGCATCCCGGTCGAGGACGAGGAGATGTTCACGGGCTGGGTGGTGCGCACGCTGCAACAGGGCTTCCAGGGCCTGGCCTTCGTCGGCGACGCGCTCGACGCCATCATGGAGATGACCGTTTATTTCTCCGAGCGGGTGGCGGAACGCCGGGCCATGGAGCGCGGCACCCGGCCCCGCGATCTGATCACCATGCTGATCGAGGCGGAGACGGACGAGCCCATGAGCGACCAGCACCTGCTCGGGACCTGCTTCCTGCTGCTCATCGCCGGGATCGACACGACGTGGAGCGCTATCGGATCGAGCCTTTGGCACCTGGCCACCCATCCGGATGACCAGCGGCGCCTCCGCCAGGATCCGTCCGTGCTGCCGATGGCCGTCGAGGAATTCCTGCGGGTCTACAGCCCCGTCACCATGGCCCGGATCGTCACCGATGACGTCGAGTTCAAGGGATGCCCGATGAAGAAGGGCGACAAGGTCCTGATGGCGTTCCCGGCGGGCAACCACGACCCAGCGCAGTTCGAGGACGCTGAGCGGTTCGTCATCGACCGGGCCCGCAACCGGCACTTCGCCTTCGGGTCGGGCATCCACCGATGCCTGGGCTCCAACCTGGCCCGGATGGAGATCCGGGTGGCGGTGCAGACCTTCCTCGAGCGGGTGCCACCGTTCGAGCTGGCCGACCCCGATGCCGTCACGTGGACCGGCGGCCAGGTGCGAGGCCCGCGCTGCGTCCCGATCCGGCCGTCGGCATGACGGCTGGGCAGTGGCGGCGACGCGCCCAGGCGCATGTCTGCGGTGTTCCAGGGCAGCGTCCCGAGGTCGGGGGGCCGGCCACTATCCGACAGCAGATCGGAGGATGACGTGAAGAGCCGTGCCGCGATCCTTTGGGAGCCAGGGGCGCAGTGGAGCGTCGAGGACATCGATCTCGACGACCCGCGCTCCGGGGAAGTGAAGGTGGCGCTGGCAGCGTCGGGCCTTTGCCACTCCGACGAACACTTGGTGACCGGTGACATGGTCCTCGACCCCGACACGGCCCGCCTGCTCGGCATCGAGCAGTTCCCCATGGTCGGGGGGCACGAGGGCGCCGGCGAGGTCATCGAGGTCGGGCCCGGCGTTATCTCGCTGTCGGTGGGCGACCACGTCGTCCTCAGCTTCATTCCGGCCTGCGGACGGTGCCCGTCGTGCGCACGCGGCCGCCAGCACCTCTGTGACCTAGGCGCCTTCCTGCTGGCCGGGCGTCAGGTATCGGACATGACCGCCCGCCACCACGCCAAGGACGGGCGCGACCTCGGGCTCATGTGCTGTCTGGGCACCTTTGCGCCCTACACCGTGGTGAACGAGGCCAGCTGCATCAAGATCACCGACGACATCCCGCTGGAGCGGGCCGCCCTCGTCGGCTGCGGCGTCACCACCGGATGGGGTTCCGCCGTCAACGCGGCGGCGGTGGAGCCCGGTGACACGGTCGTGGTCATCGGGCTCGGAGGGGTCGGCATGAACGCCGTGCAGGGCGCCGCGTTCGCCGGCGCCCGCTTCGTCGTCGGGGTCGACCCCGTCGCCTCCAAGCGCGAACGCGCCGCTACGTTCGGTGCCACCCACGTCGCAGCCTCCATGGCTGAAGCCCAGGCGCTGGTGGGGGAGCTGACATGGGGAGCGAATGCCGAACGCGCCATCCTGACGGCTGGCGTGGCCGACAGAGCGCTCATCGGGCCCATGCTGTCACTCGTGGCCAAGGGGGGCCGGGCCGTCGTCACGGCCGTGGCGCCGATCTCGCAAGGACAGGTCGACCTCAACCTCTTCGATCTGGCCATGCAGCGCAAGGAGCTGGTGGGCTGCATCTTCGGCAACGCCAACCCCCGCCGGGACATCCCCCGGCTGCTGCGCCTGTACATGGAGAGCCGGCTGAAGCTCGACGAGCTGGTCACCACGACGTACACGCTCGACCAGGTGAACGAGGGGTACGAGGACATGCGCAACGGCACCAACATCCGTGGGGTCATCCGCTACCAGTAGGGTGCCCCGGCGAGCAGCCACCCGCCCTCCCTGGTGAGGCATCGTCGGAAGCAGGCCGTTGACCTGCCGTGTCGACGACGCGGTGCACCACAGGCTCGGCCTGACCGTGCCACGGCCCGGGGCCGGCGTTCCCCGCTGGTGTGCTCCCCGGCGGCTACCGCACGGCGACGTTGGCCAGCAACCAGCGTCCGCCCTGGTGCACCATCGTGAGCAACAAGCCGTTGGCCTGCGTCGACGGGGTGCTGCTGGCGGAGTTGGCGATGGTCTGGTCCACGATGACGAGCACCTGCACCCGCGACGCCGAGACGTGCTCGGCGGCGGCCACCGTTACCTTGCCGTGCGAGGTGGCCTTGTACTGGCCCAGGACACCTGACAGCGAGGCGCTCTGCTTCTTGTAGGTGGCGGCGAAGGCCTTGGTGGAATCGTGCTCGACGGCGGCGAACGCCGGGGCCAGCGACGTGTAGGAATAGGTTGCCATCTTCGTGGCCACGGCACTGGCGGCCGCGATGGCTTGGCTCCGGGCGGCGTTGAGCGCGTCGGACTGGGAGCGGTCCCATCCCAGCCAGCCGGTGGCGGCAGCCAGGACCACGATGGTGACGCTGGCGGCGACCCTGGCTGGGGACAGGAAGCGTAGCCGGATCTGGCGGCGCCGGCGGCCGATCTTGCCGTCGGCGGCGCCGGGCGGTTCGCCGGTGCCGGGTCCGATGGCCACGCCGCCGTCGCCGTCGTCGTCGTCCTGGGTACCGGTGTCACTGCCGGGCGGCTGGGCCTCGGGATCGGCTGCCGTCTGGGCGGGGCGGCTGGCGCGCCTGACCCGGCCGCTGGATTGCCGGCGACCGGACTGGCCTGGGGCCTGGCCGCCGACCAGGGTCGGGCCGGGTCGTGCGGGTGACGTGGCTGCAAGGTCGGCGGAGGCCTGCGCTGCAGGGTCGTCGGGGACGCTGGCTGCAGGGTCCGCGGGAGCCGCCACCCGGGTGGGGGCAGGGCCCGGCCGGTGCTCGAGCAGGTCCACGATCCGCCCGAGGAGCTCGGCGACGGCGGGGTCGGCCGGTCCGGGGACCGCGTGCGGTTCGGACGGCTGCGGGGACGGCCGGGGCTGGTCGGCGGCGGTGCTGCCGTTGGGCGTTGCCGGCCCGGTGTCGGGTCTGGTCATGGTTGCGGCCCCGGTGCATTGGCAGCGCCCCGTTGCAGCAGGTCGGGGGCGCTGGTAGGACAGGTGGCGTCGGTGCTCACCGGGCTGGCGGGCGCCGTGGGGAGCGGCAGCGGTGCGCTGCCGTAGGTGCAGACCGGGAACCCGGGGTTCAGCACGAAGTCGCCGTGGAGCGCCCCGTCGTAGTACAGGGAGCCGGCGTCGTTGGCGAAGCGGGGGAAGATCGACAGCAGGGCCTGGACGGCGGGGATGTTCCCGCTGAGCACGGACGTGGCGCTATCACCGGTGGTCGTGAGGCGCTCGATGGGCCCGCTGTCGGCGGCGATCAGTGCTTGCAGCTGGCCGGTGGCGGCCTGCCCGTTGGCGAAGAGCGCCTCGATGTCGGGGTTCGACTGCTGCAGCCGGGCGGTCAGCTGCGCCAGGTTGGCGGCATAGGTCTGCAGGTCGGAATTGGTCGACAGGCCGGTCTGCAGCAGGACGTTGCCGCCGACGATGTCCGTTGCCGTCTGGGGCTGGACCTGTTGCAGGGCGGCGACCAGGGTGCGGCTGGCCGTGAGCACCTGGTGCAGGGAGCTGCCGGTTCCTGCCACCGCCTGGTCCACGGTGGCCAGCAGGCTGTCGACCTGCCCGGTGTCGACGGAGGACGCGAAGCGGGTGGCGTCGCCGAGGAGGGTGGCTGCGTCGATGGGCTCGGCTGCCGACGTGATGGCCAGGTGGCTGCCGGATCGCAGGTAGGGGGCGCCGGCTCGGCGTGGCACGAAGTCGACGTACTCCTCGCCGAGAGCGGACAGGTCGTGGACGGTCACGGTGCAGTCGCGGGGGATGCGCACCCCGGGGTCGATGGAGAGCCGGGTGTCGACGTGGTCGCCGTCGATGGCGAAGGAGACCACCCGGCCGACGTCGACGCCGCGGTAGGCGACGTAGCCGCCCTGGTAGAGCCCCCCGGCCCGGGGCATGGCCACAGTCACGGTGTACGGCTGCGCCACCAGGTGGTACTGCAGGACGTCGAAGTAGAGGTAGGCCAGCCCGGCCACCACGATGGCGGCCAGGATGCCGAGGCGGGCGGCGACGGCGCGGGTCATGGCAGGCCCGCGGCGAGCAGGGCGACCACAGGGGACGGCAGCAGGTCGCGAGACGTGGAGCCGGCGTTGGCGCCTGCCGGCGGTGGCGTCGATCGGTCCGTCGGCAGCGTGCCCAGGGCGCCCTGCAGGGCGTCGGTGACGAGGCCGACCACACCGGCCTGCAGCAGCGGCGAAACGGCCGGGAGCTGCAGGTGCAGGGGCTGGTTGACGAGGAGGATGTTGAGCTGGCCTTGCAGGTAGTCGCCCGGGATGGCTCGGGTGGTCAGGGTGGCGAACCGCTGCAGCACCGACAGGTCGCTGCCCAGTTGCCCGTCCACCGACACCAGCTGGTCCACCGCCGGGGCCAGCTGTTGGGAGTCTTGGGTGAGCAGGCTGCCGCTTCGTTGGGCCAGGGTGACGACCTGGGGGGCGAGGGTGTTGACGCCCTGGAGCAGGCCGGCCAGCTGGGTGTTGTCGCCGGCGACGGTGGCGGCGGCGCCGGGCAGGGTGGCCAGGGCCTGGGTGATGGCGGTGCGCCCCTGGTCGAGCTGGCCGCTCAGCTGGGCCAGCGCGCTCAGGGCCTGGTCGATGTGGCCGTCGTTGGCGGCGAGGGAGCCGATGGCGGTGTCGAGCTCCGCCAGCAGCTGGCGGACCTGGGGCTGGTTGCCCCCGAGGACCTGGTTGAGCTCGTTGGTGAGGGTCTCGACCTGCCCGAGCCCGCCGCCGAAGAGCAGGGTGCCGGCTGCCGCCAGGGTGTCTTGGACGTTGGGGGCGGCGTTGGTGCGGCGGGGGCCGATGGTGGCGCCCGGTGCCAGGGAAGCCGACGTGGTGCCCGCACCGGCGAGGGAGCCCAGCTGGACGTACTCGCTGCCGAGCGGGGTCACGAATTGGGTGGTGGCGGTGGTGTCGGCGGGCAGGCGGACGTGGCGGTGGATGGCCATGGTGACGAGGGCGTCGCCGCCGTGGACTGCGACGGCGCGCACCGTCCCCACGGTGACGTCGCTGAGGCGGACGGGAGCGCCGACGTCGAGGTTGAGGGCGTTGCTGAACACGGCGCGGACCGGGTAGGTGCCCGCTGTCGACACGCCGAGCAGCGGCAGGCTCTGCAGGTTGATGCCGCAGCTCGAAAGGGCCAGCGCCAGGCCGGCAGCGGCGGCGGCCGGCCAGTGCCTGCGGGCCCGGGTGCGGCGGGCTGCCATCACTTCCCTCCGGCGGTCAGCATGCCGGCCAGGCTCAGGTCGATGCTGGGGGAGCCTGGCGGCTCCCCGACGTTCTGGGCGGCCTGGTCGAAGAAGCACGGCAGGTTCATGGATGTGCTGGGATTGTTGCCGGGCCCGAGCAGCTGGGCCACGACGTTGCCGGCCATCAGGTCGCCGAAGTGGTAGGCGCGGGCGAGCGCCGTGGCGCCGCACAGGTCGTTGTTGTAGGTGCGGGTGCCGTGGACGAAGTCCACGCGGGTCTGCAGGAACGGGACCTGGGGATCGACGGCGGTGGGGGTCTTCACGATGGCGTTGTCGAGGTTCTGCAGTGCCAGGGGAGCCACCCGCAGGATGGAGGCCAGGTCCTGCTCCTTGGCGGCCACGGCCGAGGTGGCGGTGTCGAGGTTGTCGAGGGAGCTGCCGAGGTTGGCCTGGTTGGCCTGCACGAAGGTGGTCAGCTGCCCCAGGGTCTGCTGCAGGTCGCCGAGGGTGCCGGCCAGGGCGCTGCGCTGGCTGTTGAGCTCGACGGCGGCGGCGGCCAGGTTGGCGCTGAAAGCCTGGTACTCGCGGCTGTCGGCGGCGGCAGCGGTGACGAAGGGGCGCAGCTGGGCCAGGGTGCCGGCCAGGCCGGGGCTGTCGGCGGCCAGGCCACCGGCGGCGGCGCCCGCCGAGGTGATGGTGGCGTGGATGGCGGGGCCGAGGCCGGCCAGGTCCCGGTTGAGCGTCGCCACCAGCGTCGTCAGGACGCCGTCGGAGCTGCTGGCGGTGGGGCCGAGCGCGTTGAACAGGCTGTCGAGGTTGGCGAGCACCTGGTCGACCGCCAGGGGGACGTGGGTGCGCGACGGGGGGATCACCGCGCCGACGGCCATGACCGGCCCGCCGCGGTAGGCGGACAGCTGCACGGAGCGGTCGTTGACCACCTGCGGCGCCTGGAGGTAGGCTTGGGCGTCGGCGGGCAGGGTGACGTTGTCGTCGACCTGCATCTTGACGAGCACCCCATCGGGCCGGGGGTCGACGGCGGTGACGGTCCCCACCGGCATGCCGAGGACCTGCACCTGGTTGCCGGGGTAGAGGGCGGGGGTCTGGCTGAAGAGGGCGCTGACCGGTCGGGTGGGGGTGCCGTCCGCGGTGAGGGCGACCACCACGGCCACGACGACGACCACGGCGGCGCCGGCCGCCAGCACGGTGCGCAGGCGGTTCATGGCAGGTTGCACCCGGTGAGGGGGTTGGGTCCGCCCTGCGCACCGCAGGCGGCGGTGACGCCGTCGGAGAGCAGGATGGTCGGCGCCACCACGTCGACGAACGGGCCGTTGCCGGCCGCGTTGGCCGTGAAGGTGCTGAAGGCCGACAGCAGCGGCAGGGTCGACGCCAGCGTCGACGACTCGTGGGCCAGGTTGGCGCTCACCGAGCGGAGGTTGGCCAGCAGGGCGGCCAGGTCGGCGTGCTTGCTGGTGATGATGGTGCTCAGCTCCGTGGACAGGGCCTGGGTGGCGGCCAGCAACTGGTCGATAGCGGTCTGGCGCTGGCGGACGACGCCGAGGACGGTGCGGCTCTGGTCGACGAGCTGCACCAGCTGGGCGTCGTTGCCGCTCAGGGTGCCGGCCACTTGGTCGGTGGCCTGCACCAGCTTGGCCAGCTGGTCCTGGTTGTCGGTGACGATGGTGGACAGCTGTCCGACCCCCGCCACCACGGCCGACAGGGCACCAGGGCTGACCGAGGAGGCTGCCTGGTCGGCGACGGCCAGGGCTCGTTGGAGCTGGGCTTCGTCGATGTGGCCCGTTTCGCTGCCGAGCTGGGTCACGCTGTTGAGCAGGGTGCGGGTGACGGTGGTGCGTGCCAGGGGGATGGTCGATCCCGGGGCCATGTGCCCCGGGCCCTGGGGGGCGAGCTGCACGTACTCCTGGCCGAGCAGCGACAGGGTTTCGACCGCGAGCGTGGTGCTGCGTCCCAGGTGGACCCCGGGGTTCACCTCGAAGTCGAGCCTGACGGAGCTCCCGTCGAGGTGGAGCCCGGTGACCGCCCCGACCTTGACGCCTGCCACCGTCACCATGTCGCCCGCTGCCAGCTGGTCGGCGTTGGCCAGCTGGGCATGGTACGTGTCGTGGGGCGAGGACAGTACGGGCAGCCGGTTGGCGGAGAAAGTGACGGCGGCCACCGCCAGCAGGGCCACCGCCGTGCCCAGGGCTACCCGTTTCGGGCTGCGTTCGCTGAAGTTCTTCATGTGGGGGTGCAATTCCGGGTATGGGTGGTCTCGGCGGGTGTGCCCCCGATGTACCCCGGTTTGAGGGCCACGTACAGCAGGGGGACGTCGTTGACGGGGATGCCCAGCACGCTGTCGACGGGGCCGAGGTACAGGCCCGTGCCGCCGGGGCCCTGGTAGCCGTAGCCGCTCACGCCCGAGACGGTGTCCTCGCAGAGGTAGATCTTGAAGAACGTGCCGTTTTGACCGACCCGGGCGAGGGCGCCGCTCAGCCCAGGCAGGGCGGCGACGAGCGCGTCGAGCGCCCCCTGGTCGTGCGCGAGGGTGCCGGTCACGGCGGTGAGGCCGGTGACGCTGTGCTCGAAGGACGGCTGCACGGCGCCGACCAGGGATGACAGTGAACTGGTGGCGGAGGCGGCCGACGCCAGCGACGAGCTGACCAGCTGGCTCTCCCCGCCGATGTCGGATGCCAGGGCGTCGAAGTTGTCGATGAGCTGCGCCAGCTGGGCGTCGTGGGTCGCCACCAGCTGGGCCAGGGCGCTCAAGTTGGTCACCACCGAGTCGATGACCTGGCCCCGCTGGGCCAGGTTGGCGGTGAGTTGCGCCGTCTCGTCCACCAGGTTGCCGATGGTGCCGCCCTCGCCCTGGAAGGTGGAGACGATGTTGGCGGTGAGCTGGTTGATCTGCGACGGGGTGAGCGCCTGGTAGAGCGGCTGAAAGCCGTTGAACAGGGCGGTGAGGTTGAGTGCCGGCGTCGTGCGCGAGGCAGGGATGGTGGCCCCGGGCGGCAGCGGGCGGCCCACGGTGGTGTCGCTGAGCGCCAGGTAGCGATTGCCGAAGAGGTTCTGGAACGCGATGGCTGCCCGCGTGTCGCTGGTGACGTGCTCGGGATGGTCGAGGGCGAACGACACCAGGGCCCTGGTGCCCACCAGGCGGACGCCGGTGATCCGGCCGACCTCGACCCCCGCCACCATCACCTGGTCCCCGGCCTGGATGGTGGAGTCGTCGGTGAACAGGGCGCGGTACGTGACGGTCGAGCGGGTGTCGAAGTTGAGGAGGCTGGCCACCACCACGGTGGTGAGGAGGACGGACAGGGCGACGAAGGCGGCCAGCTTGATGAGCACCCGTCCGCCGCCAGCTTGCCGGCGTCCCGACCATCGCCCGCGAAACCGCCACAGGCGAGCCCACAGGCTGTCGGCGATCTGGGCGGGCACGTCGCGGGGGGCGGCCGGGCTCACGACCCCGCACCTCCGGCGGGTGATGGCATCAGGCTCCGCAGGATGGGGTCGAGCAAGGCCCCGAGGAGGCCGGTCGACCCCGAGGTTCCCGACGACCCCGACGTTCCCGACGACCCGGTCGACCCCGAGGTTCCCGACGGGCCCGACGAGCCCGAGGTTCCCCGGGACTGCCCGCTCGGCTTCGACGACGCCTGCAGGGCGGCCGCCAGCTGGTCGGCGGCCGCCTGCTCGGCTGGGCTGGGCAACGGCGCGGGGACGGCCGCTGCCGCGGTGGCGGCGGAGCAGTTCGGTCCCCGCTCGGGTCCGTAGGTCGGGCACTGGGCCGAGGTGTAGTACGCCTCGGGCACGTTCGGCGGCAGGGCGATGTGGTCCTCGTTGCCAGCCTCGACCAGCGCACGGTTCTCCGCCGGAGGCAGCACGTCCAAGGCCGAGGCGATGAACAGCAAGATGTCGGCCGTCGAGTAGTCGGCGTCGAGGGTGACCCACGGGCCGGCGGTCTCGGCTTGTGCCCAGGCAGTGGCCCAATGGACGCCGGCCGACAGGACCTGGGCGACCACGGTCGGGTTGGCGTCGACGGTGCCGAGCAGGGGGAGCAGGTTGGCGGCGAACCCCTGCAGCGACCCTTGGACGGCGGCGAGCAGGTTGGCGGCACCGTTGGCGACGCCCGTGGCGCCCTGCAGCAGACCGAGCAGCGACCGGGACTCCGACGTGACGGTGGTGGCGATGGTGCTGGTGTCGGTGGCTGTCTGCAACAGTCCGGGAGCAGCCTGGCTGAGGCCGCTCAGGACCGGCGACAGCAGCCCGACGTCGGACTCGACGGCAGGGAGCAGGGGCAGCATCTGCGCCACGTAGGTGTCGAGCTGGCCGACGAAGCCGCGGGCGGCGGGCCCCTGGCCCTGGAACGCCTGGGTGAGCGCCCCGAGGGTCTCGTCGATCAGCGCCGGGTGCAGCCCGGTGAGCACCCTGTCCAGCGCTGCCAGGGTGCCCTGCAGCGATCCGCGGGAGGTGCCGGCCGCCGGGATGACCGTGCTGGCGGCCAGCGAGGCCTTCGACGGTGCCGGCGCCGACAGCACGACCTCGGTGGTCCCGAACAGCGAGCTCGGCTGCACCTGGGCCACCACGTCGGCGGGAATGGAGCGGACCAGGGCCGGCTGCAGGTGGAGGCTGACCTCGGTCGCCCCGCCCGGCGCCAGGTGGCCGGTCGTCGCCACCGTGCCCACCTGGACCTGCAGGTAGGACACCTCGTCGCCGAGGGCGACCGGCTCCCCCGGCGGGATGAGCGCCGACACCTGGACGAAGTTGCCGAGATCGCCGGAGAACGAGACCAGGATGACGGACACCACCGCCACCAGGAAGGCCACCAGCCCGACTCCGAGGCCGGCCATGGCCGCCCGGGCCCTGCGGGCGGCGCGGGCCCGCAGGGCGGCCTCGGCGCCGACGGCGTGCTGGGTGACGATGGCGTGCTCGGCGCCGTGTGCCGGGGCGGGGTTGCGCAGGGTGGTCACGGTTGGCTCACCCGGTGAACCTGATGGCGTTGGGGGACAGTCCGTAGAAAAGCATGGTCAGCAGCAGGTCCAGGACGGCCAGCATGACGATGCTCGTCCGGATGGCGCGGCCGGTGGCCAGGCCGACGTTCTCCGGGCCACCGGAGGTGGTGAACCCGTAGTAGGTGTGGACGATGACGATGGCGATGGCGAAGATGACGACCTTGAGCAGGGAGTCGACGAGGTCTCCGAGGTTCAGGTAGGCGTGGAAGTAGTGCAGGTATGTGCCGGTGCCCTGGTGGGCGATCAAGGCCACGCTGAACTGGGTGGCGATGTAGGAGCCGGCCAGCGCCAGCAGGTAGAGGGGGATGACCGCCACCATGGCGGCCAGCACCCGGGTGGTGACGAGGTAGGGGAGGCCCGGGACCGCCATCACCTCGAGGGCGTCGACCTCCTCGCTGATGCGCATGGCGCCCAGCTCGGCGGTGAACTTGCACCCGATCTGGGCGGCCAGGCCAAAGGCGGTGATCAGCGGCACGATCTCGCGGGTGTCCCCGTAGGCCGAGATGAGCCCCGACAGGGCGGTCAGCCCGACGATCTGCAGCCCTTGGTAGCCCTCTAGGCCGATCTGGATGCCCACGAAGGCGGACAGCAGGAAGACCACCAGCACCGTGCTCGAGGCGATGGCCAGCAGGCCCTGGCCGAAGGTGATCTCGTTGACGAGTGCCGTCACCTCGCCTCGCCGCCTGGTGAGCACGACGGGGACCGAGGCCAGCACCTTGCCCACGAAGAGGGCCAGTGCTCCCAGCCAGACCAGGCGGTCGACGCCACGGTCCCAGGCCTCGACCGGGCGCGCCAGGACGGCGGGGCGGGCGGTCACGGGACCTTCACCGGCACCAGGATGAGGAAGACCTCGGTGAGCACCAGGTTGATGAAGAACAGGGCGATCCCGTTGATCACCACGGCCTGGTTGACGGCCCGCCCCACGCCCACGGCCCCTTTTTGGGTGGTGAGGCCCTTGTAGCAGGCCAAGACGGCGCCCAGCAACCCGAAGATGGCAGCCTTCAGGGTGGACTCGATGATGTCGGATGCCTGGGAGAAGGCGCTGAAGGCGTTCAGGTAGGAGCCGGCCGCCCCGTGCAGCACGTAGACGGCGGTGGCGTAGGCGGCGACGATGCCGGCGAAGGCCACGATGCCGTTCAGCAACATCGCCACGATCAGCCCGGCCACCAGCCGCGGCGCCACCAGTCGCTGCAGCGGGTTGATGCCCATGACCTCCATGGCGGCGATCTCGTCGCGGATGGTCCGTGACCCGAGGTCGGAGCAGATGGCCGAGCCGGCTGCCCCCGAGAGGATGAGCGCGGTGACGACCGGGGCCACCTCGCGGACGGCGAAGATGGCGTCCACCGAACCGACGACCGACGTGGAGCCGATCTGGTGGGCCAGCCCGCCGACCTCGAGCACGATGATGGTGCCGAACGGCACGGAAATGAGGATGGTCGGTAACAGCGACACCGAGACCATCATCCATGCCTGGTCCATGAACTCACGCCATGGAAACTGCCCGCGCACCAGGCTTCGGCCCGTGGCCACGATCGAGTCGAGCACCATGGCCGACACCGCGCCGAAGCTGTCGATGCCCCCCCCGAGTCGCTGGCCGTAGCGCTCGAGCACCGAGTCCCACCGGGGGGTCGGCGGCCGCTGGCCGACGGCCACGGTGCCTGCCGAGCCCTCGCGTGCCGCCTGCGTCGGGCGGACCGGCGCGGTCATCGGGGACGGCCCTCCCTCCTCACGGCGGCGTCGGAGGCCGCCGTGGAGGCGGTCCCGACGGTCCCCTCGGCCGCCGCCATCGTCAGGCGCACCGCGACGCTGGCCCTGTCACCATCGGGCATGGCGACTCGACTCCCCCTCGATCTGTTGTTGTAACGGACGTCCGCCGCCCGCGTGCTTGGTGGTGAACGCCGTCGGATGCCCGTCCTTGCGGCCGGAACTAGACAAAAATGGAAAACTGATTGTGTACCGTATGACGATCCCGACGGCCAGGCAGCCAACTGCCAGCCAACCGTTCGTCAGGGCAGTGGAGGGGTCGCTGCGGCGCAACCGCCGGGGACCGCGGTGGCGCTGGTCGGGGTCGGGCAGGGCCGCCGACCGCCGTCCGGTACCATCGTGCCGTGCCCGAGATGCGCTGGGGGTCCGACGCCCCGAAGGACACGGAAGCGGCCCGAGCCCGGCTCCTGGACGCAGCCGAGGGGTGTTTTCGGCGGCGGGGTGTGGCGAAGACCACGGTGGAGGACGTGGCCGCTGCCGCCCACGTGTCGCGCGCCACGGTCTACCGGTACTTCCCTGATCGCGACGCCGTGGTGCTGGGCGTCCTGCTACGGGACGCCCAGCGGTTCCTCCGGCGGCTCCAGGCCGTGATCGACGCCGAGCCCAGCTTCGAACAGGCCCTCATCCGCGGCGTGCTCTACACGGTCGACGCCGTCGAGGCGGACGACAACCTGGCGCGCCTGTTCGCCCCCGAGGCGTCGGGCATCACCGCCGCCATCGCCGGCGCCTCGGATGCCCTGTTCGCGCTGGTCACCGAGTTCCTTCGCCCCCTGCTCCAAGCAGCCAGAGACGACGGCGTGCTGCGCTCCGGCGTCGACGTCGAAGAGGCTGCCGAGTGGATCCTGCGAACCGTGCTGTCGCTGCTCGCGGTGACGGGTCCTGTTCGCCGGGGCGTCTCCGACAAGCAGCGCCTGCTGGCCACGTTCCTGGTTCCGGCCCTGGTGGAGCGTTCGACAGCCGGGTCGGCGCCGGCCGGTCACCGCCGCGGTGGTCGGCCGGTCGCCTCGGCTCGCGATCGCTGATGCATCCTGCTGCCCCGGGCCTCCCTGCGCCGGCACGGGGACCTGGCGATGTCAGAGCGGGATGGAGGAGCCCCAGCCGGCGAGCACGGCCCGAACAGCGCTGACCAGGGCCAGCGGTTGGTCGAGCATCGGATGGTGGCCGGCGTCCGGGAGCCAGACGACCGGCGTCGAGCGCCCGAGCGTGTCGCATATGGCGGAACCGATCCGCGGGGTCACCAGTCCGTGCTCGGCGGCGAGCAGGGCGAACCGGCATCGCACATCGGCCAGCAGCGGCAGCGCCGACGCCCGCATGCCCCCCGCGAACTGGGTGAAGACCCGGCTGTCGTACTTCCACCGCCAGCCGTCCTCGAAACGGCGGACGGAACGCCGGGCCACGTGGGCGACGATGTAGTCGAGGTAGACCGCCTGGGGAGGGATCGTGCGGAAGCGGGCAACGATCTCCTCAAGGCTGCTGTAGGCGGTCCCCGTTCGCCCGCCGACCCGCAGGGCAGACGACGAGAGCTCGTGGTCCGGCGCCGTCATGGGAGAGTCGACGACGATGACGCCCCCCACGTCTCGCCCGTGGCGCGCGGCGGTGGCCACGGCCACGAACCCGCCCAGGCTGTGCCCCACGAGCACCGGTCTCGGTCCGGCGCCGGCGGCCTGTGCAGTTGCCCACACCTCGTCCACCCACGTGTCCATGCGGTAGACAGGACGGTGGTCGCTGTCGCCGTGCCCCGAAAGATCGACGGCGATCACCCGGTGCGTGTCGGCGAACCAGGGTGCGATGTGGTCCCACCAGGCTCGGTTGGCCCCGCCGCCGTGCACCAGCACCAGCCCGGGCTGCCCGCACTGCCCCCACACGGCGTGGGCGACTCCGGCGCCAGCCACCGTCAGCCGGCCGGCCCGCGGTCGATCGGACAGGGCGCGGACGAACCACGCCGGCGCCGAGCCGGGCCTCGTCCGCGCCTCACCTGCGGTGTCGGCTGTCGGCATCACCATGCCACGACCAGCCGGCGCTCGGACGTCGCCCGCTCCACCACGCCTGGCGGTCGGACCCCGGGGGGCTCGAGGTACGCACGACCGTGGCCGCCGCGCCAGCCAGTGTTGTCAGGGGACGCGATCATCGAGACAGTATACGCAAGATGTCACCGCGACTTCGTCGAGGTGGCCAAGGCCATCTACGAGTTGTGGGAGCCGTCCTGAAGCCCGCCGCATTCGAGCAGACGGTCGCCGACATCGTCGAGCCGGTCCTCGGCAAGCCGCTCTCCGAGGTTCTCCTGCGGGCAGGTGCTGGTCGACATCGTCCGCATCGGTACCCGGTACGACGTACGGCTGCCTCGCGAGCTGGTGCTGGTGGCCAAGCACCCGGAGCCCCGCTCCTGACCCCTCCAGGAACGGCGCTCCTCATCGGGCCGGGCGCCGCTGGGCCATGGCCCGCTCGCGACACGCCGCGTAGTCGATCTTTCCGTTCGCTGCCCGGCCGACACTCTCGACCAGCAGAACCTGCTTCGGCACCTTGTAGTGGGCCAGCCGTTCCCTGGCGTGGGCGAGCAGGCCGTCCTCGGTGAGGCCGGCGCCTGCTGCCTGGACCAACGCGGTCACCGCTTCGCCCCACGCCTCGTCGGGGACGCCGAGGACCACGGCGTCCCCGACCATGGGATGGGTCTTGAGTACCTCCTCGACCTCTTCGGGGAATACCTTCTCCCCACCGGTGTTGATGCAGACCGAGCCGCGGCCCAGAAGCCGGATGGTGCCGTCGGCGTCCACCGTGGCGAAGTCCCCGGGGACCGAGTACCGCCGGTCCCCGATCTGCCGGAACGTCCGGGCACTCCTCTCCTCGTCCTTGTAGTAGCCGAGTGGGACCCGGCCGCCCACGCCGACCATGCCGATCTCCCCCGACCCCGGTTCGACCAACCGGTCATCGTCGGTGACCACCACGGCGTCCGGCCCAAGGGTGAACACCGCCGTCGGGGCGGCGGCATCGCCGCCGGACACCGAGGAGCCCATGCCGAGCGCCTCGGACGACGAAAAGGCGTCGACGAGCAGCATGCCGGGATGGTGCGCCAGCAACCCTCGCTTGGTCTTCTCGCTCCACATGACCCCGGACGAGGTCATGGCCAGGATGGAGGAGATGTCCCAGCGCCCGGGTTGCGCGTCGAGGGCGAGCAGGATCGGCTTGGCGAACGCGTCTCCCACGATGGCAATGATGTTGACCTTGAGGCGCTCGACCGTGTCGAGGAGCTCCTCTGCGTCGAAATGACGCGCGGGGAGGGTCACGACGTGCCCGCCCTGGGCCAACGAGGACATGGCCACGAGCGCGCCGGTGCCGTGCATGAGGGGGCACGCCGGCAGGGTCACCGGCCCGGGCGCCACCCGCGACGCCCGGAAGGCGTCGTAGTCCGGGACGCCGGTGAACCCGCCGCCCAGCTGGGCGGCCAGCATCATGATCAGGTCGTCCTGACGCCACATCACGCCCTTGGGCATGCCGGTGGTGCCCCCGGTGTAGAGCATGTACAGATGGTCGCCGTCACGCCCCCACGGGGCGCGTTGGCGGCCTGGCGCCGACATGGCCACCTCCTCGTACGGCGTCGCCCAGGCCGGGCAGGGACCGGATCCGTCGTCCACGCACAGCCAGCCCCGGACCTTGGGAACCCGGCGCCCGAGCCGCAGCCGCTGCACCCGGTCGGTGAAGATGCCGTGGAACACGACGGCCACGACGTCGGCATTGTCCCAGAGGTAGGCCAGCTCGTCGTCCTGGTAGCGGTAGTTGGTGTTCACGGGCACCATGCCGGCCTTGTACGCTCCGAACATCGACTCCAGGTACTCTGGGCAGTTGTAGAGGTACTGGGCGACTTTGTCCTGCTCCTGGGAGCCAAGGTCGAGGAGCCAGCGGGCAACTCCGTCGGCCCGGCGGTCCAAATCCACCCACCTGCGGTGCACGGCCCCATGGGTCAGTGCGCCGGCGTCGGGGAGCGTGTCGGCCACCGCTTCCCACACTTCGGCGAAGTTCCATCCGCTCACTGGCGTGCTCCTTCATCGTCGTGTTGCCAGCGTCCGGGTCACGCGTCCGGCGACCGGTGCCGCTCGCCGTCCCTACTCGCGGTGGCGCCGACGTTAGCATCCGGTCGCGTCAATGGGACGATTCGTGTTGTGTGTAGCATCAGCCCGCGCCGATCGGGACGCGGAGGGATGACGCCATGGATTTCGAACTACCCGGAGACGAGGACCCGCGACGCATCGCCGTCAGGGATTGGCTCCGCCAGAACCCAGCTCCCAGCGGGCGCCAGCTGGCGGAGGCCGGTTACGTGGCGCCCCACTGGCCTCGACCTTGGGGGGTGGACGCCGACCCCATCCATCAATTGCTGATCGACGAGGAGCTGCGCCGGGGCGGTGTGCGGCCGCCGATGAACCCCATCGGCATTGGTTGGGCCGGCCCGACGATCGTGCACGCCGGCACCGACGAGCAGAAGCAGCGCCACCTGCTTCCTCTGCTGGCCGGCGAGGAGCTTTGGTGCCAGCTCTTCTCCGAGCCGGGGGCCGGCTCGGACTTGGCCAACCTCGCCACGCGAGCCGCGCGAGACGGCGACGAGTACGTCGTCAACGGGCAGAAGGTCTGGACCTCGCTGGCCCAGTTCGCCGCCTACGGCATCCTCCTGGCTCGTACCGACCCGCAGGCGCCCAAGCACAAGGGCGTCTCCTACTTCATCTGCCCCATGGGCACGCCGGGGATCGAGGTCCGGCCCATCGTCGAGATGACGGGCACGGCGATGTTCAACGAGGTGTTCCTGACCGACGTACGGATTCCGGTGGCCAACCGGGTGGGAGCGGAGAACGAGGGGTGGGACCTGGCCAAGGTGACGCTCGGCAACGAGCGGGTGTCGCTGTCCTCGGGCGGGGCGCTGTGGGGCAACGGTCCCGATGCCATGGACCTGCTCGACCTGGTCCGTGCCGCCGGGGGCGTGACCGACCCATTGCTCCGCCAGCGCCTGGCTTCGCTGTTCATCGAGTCGGAGCTGCTGCGCCTCATTCGGTTGCGGACGGTGACCGCCCGTGTCCGCGGAGAGCGCCCGGGGCCCGAGGCCTCGGTCCGCAAGATCCGGGCCGACGAGCACGGCCAGCACATCATGGGGCTGGCCAAGGATCTCGCTGGGCCTGCCGGGATGCTCGGCGGCACCGGGCCGCTCGGCACCGAGGCAGGCGCGTGGTCGCACGGGTACCTGTTCGCTCCAGCCCTGACCATCGGAGGCGGCACCGGCGAGGTCCAGCGGAACATCGTGGCCGAACGGGTCCTCGGCCTCCCCCACGACGTCGACGTCGAGGCGGGAATGTCGTGGTCCGAGACGCACAGACGCCCGGCCCGCTGATCCTGGGCGGGGCTGTCGTCGGCCAGGCGGGCCGATGACCCTCCTGCAGGGATGGGCAGCATCCCCGTCGGTGCCGGCAGCCAGACGACACCGTACCACCGTGCCGACGTACGACGAAACTGTGCTATTGTCGCATCCTCGGCAGGAGGAGATTCCGATGACCGCCACGGCAGATCCCCAAGCGGACGACGAGCTGCTCCGGTTGCTGCTCACCCCCGAGGGGCGGGCCGACCCGTACCCGTGCTACCGCTTCCTGCGCGAGCGGGCCCCAGTGTTGCGGACCGGCTTCGGCCCGCTCGTGCTGTCACAGTACGACGACTGCCTGGTGGCGCTCCGGCATCCCCGCCTGGGCCGCGGCACCGCCCTGCGGGCCTCGGGGGAAGCCGCCGTCCTGCCGTTCGCCGGTGTCGGCGCCGACGCCGACCCGGAGCTTCGCCAGCGGTTCGTCGGCGGGCAGGGAGACAACATGCTCTTCGCCGACCCGCCGGATCACACCCGCCTTCGGCAACTGGCCAGCCGCGCCTTCACCCCGCAGCGGGTCAACGCGCTTCGCCCGGCGGTCCTGGCCATGGTGGACGGGTTCATCGACGACCTGCTCGATGCCGGCGAGGCCGACGTGATGGCCGTCCTCGCCTTCCCCCTGCCGGTCACCGTCATCGGCGAGCTGCTGGGTGTGCCGGCCGCCGACCGTGCCACGTTCCAACCGCTGGTCCGGGCGAGCGTGGCCGCGCTCGATCCGGTCATCGACACGAACTCGCTGCGCGCCGCTGTCGGGGCGATGGAGGAGATGCGAGCATACTTCTTCGAGCTGCTGGCCGAACGCCGCCGCCGCCCCGCCGCCGACCTGCTGTCGGCGCTGGCGGAAGCCCGGGACCGCGGGGACGCCCTCGATGACGACGAAGTGGTGGCGACGGCCGTCCTCCTCTTCGCCGCCGGGTTCGAGACGACCACCAACCTGATCGGCAACGGTCTGCTCGCCCTGTTGCAGCACCCCGACCAGCTGCGGCGCTGGCGCCGGGACCCGTCGTTGAGCGTAGGTGCGGTGGAGGAACTGCTGCGGTGGGACAGCCCGGTCCAGCTCAACATGCGCATGGCGCTCGAGGACACCGAGGTGGCCGGCGAACGCCTGGTGCGGGGCGACACCGTGGTGGTGCTGCAAGGGTCGGCCAACCGCGACCCCGCGCGCTTCGCCGAGGCCGAGTCCTTCAACGTGGGGAGGATTGACAACGCCCCCCTGAGCTTCGGCATGGGCATCCACCATTGCCTGGGTGCCGGCTTGGCCCGGATGGAGGGTGCGGTCGTCTTCGAGCGGCTGTTGCAGCGGTGCCGCCGGATCGAGCTCCAAGGCGGGCCTCCCCAGTGGCGTCCGACCTTCGTGCTGCGGGGCCTGACAGAGCTGGTGGTGTCCGTCTCCGCTTGAGTGCAGGCTGACCGCTGCAGCGAACGGCTTCAGGCGTTGGTGGACCGAGCCGACCTGGGTCGCCGAGCAGGGCGTGACCGCGGCGCCCTGTCGCTCTGGAGCGAGACAGATGCGTCGGAGGATGCGGCAGGTACCAGCGCGGACACCAGGAAGGTCGACACGAAGCGGCGCTGCTGTGCCGGGCTCCGGCGCCGGGGCCCCTCGACGGTCAACAGGGAGATGATCGTGCGCAGGATCCACTCGGCGGCCTCGTCGAGCTGCACGTCGGTCCGCATGAGCCCCTGACGCTGAGCGTCACGCAGGAGGGGGCGCATGAAGTCGGAGGCCAGATCGAACAGTGCTTCGGACGCGCCGACGATGGAGGTGGTGATGCCGATCGTGTCGGGCGCGAACAGCAGCCCCAGGCTCTCGTCGGCACGCGCGGCATCGACGGTGGAGAGCACGCCCTGGACGACGGCCCGCTCGAACGTGTCCTGGCGCTCGATGGCGGTGCCCAAACGGTTCAGGAAACGCCGGGCATCGCGGAGAACCACACCGAGGACGAGCTTGTCGCGGTCCCCGAAGTACCGGTAGACCGTCGCACGGGAGACCTTTGCTGCCGCGGCAACGTCGTCGACCGTGGTCTTGGCCACACCGTAGCGCCTGAAGCACTCCTCGGCCGCATTGACCAGACGTGCTCGTGCCGCCTCGGCGTCGGACGGGACTTCTTCGCCCCAACGGAGCTGCATCACTGCCCGTCATGTTACCGGGCCGCCACGGTACCACAATTGAAACATCTGACTAGATGAGTATCATGCGTAGTGTGGAACGCCGGATGACCCGCAGGCGCGGCGCCCCGTACGTCATCGTCGACGGGTGTATCGAGTGCGGGATGTGCGAGCGCGTCTGTCCCTACGATGCCGTGTTCATGGCCAACGACTTGGAGTACGTGGTCGACGGGGCCAAGTGCCCGGGCTGCCGACGCTGTCTCGACCCGTGCCCGGTGGGCGCGATCGTGCCCATGGACGACCCCCGGGCGACCGGCGTCCGGGGGTCGAACCGCCCGTTCCTCTTCGCGGCGTGGCAACAGGAGCCGGACCAACCGGACATGTCACAGCACCATCCGGTGACGCCGGGGAGCACCTGACGTACCCGTGCAGACTATCTGGCGCACCGTACAGGAGGACACGTGAAGAAACTGATGACCACCGATGACCTCGCCCGCGACGAGCGGTTCCGGCGCACGCCCGTACCGCTCGACTTCCTGATGGCCGAGGAGGTCACTGTCGAACAGGTCGAGGAGACGATGCTGATGCTCCTCGGCAACGACGAGATGCGCCAGACGCTGGAGCAGCAGTCGGCCGGTGGCGGCGGACCCAACATCTTCCGCCGCGTCCGCCCGGAGGAGGACGACGCCCCGGTCTTCATCAAGTCGCAGATGCACGGCATCTTCATGGGTGAGATGCAGGCCCTCGAGGCGGCGGGCCGCAGCGCCTGGGACTTCACGGACGACGACGAGCTGCCCTGGAAGTTCCAGTTCGACATGGCCAGGCAATGCTGGGACGAGACCCGGCACGTCGAGACCTACTCCGCCCTGCTCGATCACGTCGGGTGTGACATCGGTGAGTTCGCCGAAAACTTGTTCCTCTTCGAGTTCGGCTGCTCGGATGACCCGGCCGAGCGGGTGGTCGGGGTGAACCGGTGCCTCGAGGGCTTGGCTCTCGACGTGTTCAACGACACCATTCGCTTCGGCCGGTCCGCGGACGACGACACCATCTGGAAGTCCGTCGACTACGTGTCGGCCGACGAGGTCACCCATGTGCGCTTCGGCCAGGTGTGGTCGAAGGCGCTGACCGCGGACGACCCCGAGCGGCGTGCCAAGATCGTGAACTTCCAGCGCAAGGTGGACCGGGCGTTCAGCCTCGGGGGTCTGCGCGGTGCCTACGACGGGGCGAACACCGAGCAGTTCCTGCCGCTCGCCATCGAGTTCCGAAAGCTCGCGGGTTTCACCGACCAGGACATCGCCGATGTGGCCGGCGCCGCTCCCAAGGTCAAGGGGCGGAGGTGACCGCCAGCCGGAGCGATGCACACGCCAACGGGGGTGGCCCGGTCCGGGGGTACGGACCGGGCCGCCTGGCTCAGCCCTTCCCCTACTGGGACCGCCGGCGCCTGATGGGGGAGTGGACGGTCGAGGAGTCGGTGCAGCGCATCGTGCACTACAAGTGGGCCGAGCAGCACCTGTCGGCCGCCATCGGTGGCTGGGTGGCGACCATCCCCGAGCTCGACGTGAAGGCGATGCTGGGTCCGCACTGCTACCAGCACGCCTGGCATGCCGATCTGTGGCGGCAGCGGCTGCCCGAGCTGCGCGAGAAGGACGAGGCCCGGGCCGAACCGCCCAATGACGCGTTCATCGAATTCATGGACGAGCTCACCAGCCCGGAGGCCGCCGACGCCACCATCGAGAAGCTGGTGGGCATCTACCGGGTCCTCGTTCCGCACCTGCTGGCCGTGTACAGCTACCACCAGCGCGTCACGTCAGATATCGTCGACGCACCCACGGTGCGGATCCTGAAGTTCATGATCGACGACGACATCGAGCAGCTCATCTGCGGAGAGATGATGGTCCAGGACCTTGCCCGCACGGCCAAGCTCCGGACCAGGGCGGGGAAGTGGCAGACCCACCTCGACGTGCTGCTGGTCAAGGCGGGCGGTGTGGCGGGCGAGGAGACGCTGGGCGGCCGGCCCCGCATCGGCATGCCCCCCCGCGCCGTGCTGGGTGCCGCCCTGCGGCAGCGGCGCCAGGCGGCATCGGCCGCGTCGGCGGGGGGTGTGGTCGCCGGGTGACCGACGCGGCTGGTACCTACGACGACGAGTCCGTGGCCGAGATGCTGGCCATCGAGCAACGGCTGCGCCAGCGCGGCTACGGGGCGCTGGCGGACGTGCTGCGCTTGGGTGGCGACTTCGAATTCCGAGGCGGATCGGTGCCCGAGGTGCTCAGCGAGGTGCGGCGGTACTTGGAGCACCAGCACAGCGTAGAGCTGGCCGGGGCTCCCATCCTGGCAGTCATCGGCGAGACGGCGGTCAAGGCTCAGGCCCTCGACGCCATCATGTCGCTGCACCGCCGACGCGCCGTCTGAGCTCAGGCGCTGCTCGATCCGCACCGTGGTGGCGTCCAGCGTGATGTGGTCGGAGGCGGTGGTGCTGCTGGCCGACACGAGCTCGCCGTCGGTGAACGTCGGCGACGTCACCGTCGACCCGTCCTTCTCGCAGGTCGTGGAGGCTGACGTCACGATGGTGTGCCAGAAGCCCTGGGCGCCGGCCACGACGATGGTCGTCGTGCCGCGCCCTTCTCACCCGGTCGGTGGCGCCCGACACCACTTGAATGCCGGGGGAGCCTAGCCGGCAACCCACCGGTGTTCGGTCGCGACGGCCCGTTCCCCCGCCGCTGTGCGAGATAATGAGACGATCATAACACAAAAGGGCTATCCGTCTGAGTACAGTACGCTCTACATCTTGTGGAAGGAGTAGCGCCGGTCGCCGGGGAGGACTCGAGGATGTCCCGAGTTCCGTGGAACTTCGGTGACGGTCGGTGGCTGGTTCAGGCCACGTTCTGATCGTAGCCGGGGGGTGTGACTCGGTTGTGCGGCGTCGGGCCGCTTCGGCCTCGAGGGCGGCGCGGAGGGCGGGGAGGTGGAGATGTCCGTTGACTCGGCGGAACTGCTTGGCGGCCTCTGCCATGCCGGCGGCGCACCAGCGCAGGGCCATGGTCCCGTCCCGCCAGTTCTTGACGTTGGTGGAGTGGTCCCGGCAGATTTCGATCATCGACTCGATTGCGTTGGTCGAACGCAACGTCCGGGCCAGGGTCGGGGGCACCCCGAGGCGCATCACCGTGAGAGTCTCGGCCAGGCCCTCCCGCAGGGAGCCCGCCGCGCCGGGATGGGACCGGTCGAGCTGGCGGGCGAGCTCGGCCAGGATCGCCTCGGCCTCCAACGCGTTGGCCAGCTTGTAGGCGCCGCGCATCTTCGTCCCGACGGTGGCGGCCATCCGGTCGGGGAGCTTGGCTTGGACGTTTAGGATCTTGTGGAGCTGGCAGCGAGCCACGATGGGGGTGTCGAACACCGTGTCGACGGCCGAGCGCAGCGCTTTCGCCCCGTCGATCACGACCAGGATCGGCCGGGTAACGTCCAGGCCCCGGTCGCGTAGACCGACCAGCAGGTCGGTGACCGTGGTGGTGTTCTCCGTCGCCCCCTCGACCACGGCGAGGGGGTGCTTGACGCCGTCGACGCCGATCCCCAGAGCGACCACGCAGAGATGGTCGCCGAAGTGGACCCCGTCGACCATCAACGCCACCAGGTCCAACCCCGACAGGTCCCGGCCCAAAAGCTCGGCCAGGGCGGTCTCGGTCGCCTTGACGAAGCGGCGGGAGACCGCCGACTTCGAGGTCGACCGGGCCCGGCCGGTCACCTCGGCGCCGACCGGCTCCAGCCCGGCCGGGTAGCGGCGGCATGACAGCTTGGCCAGCATCCGCTCCAACGCCATCTGACCGAGCAGATCGGTGGAGGAGAACAGCTCATACGCCGCAACGGGCAGCTCACCGGAGCCATCGGCGGCCCGGACCCTCGGACGGCGCACCGGGACCCGCCGTCCCCCGAGGGTGACCGAGCCGTCCTCGCTGCCATGGCGCACCGCTCGCCGACCGGGCAGGTGCTTGCCCTTCGGGCCGGCCACCGCGGTCACCGACTCCTCCATCAACGCCGTCATCACCCCCAACCCAGCCGACACGGCCATCGCCAGCAGCCCCTCTCGCATCACCCCGGCGATGTCCTCCATCGCCAGGCGCACGCTCTCCGGCAGCGGGATCGCCGCGTCGGTCTCGATCGTCTGGTAGTCCTTCATCGTGGTGGTCCCCTTGTCTGTGGGTCGTCTTGGCGGACGCCCGACACCTACCACTCAGGCAGGCACCAGGCGGGGGACCGCCACCTCAACTTCCAGTGCGCCGGGATAAACCGGCATGAAGAAGGAGATGAAAGCGCTCTACATCGAAGGAGTAGCGACCCACGATGACCCCGAGTCATGCGTCGGCACCCGCAAGGGCGCAGGCGAAGCGTTGACAGGGGCACGTGCAGGCCGGGCTATTGAGCCGCGAAATGAGGTGAGTCCGGGGCGCCCACGCCGTTGGAATGGCGGAAGGCAACACCGGCTGTGGCGCTATCGCGAGTCGCAGTCGGGCCCCGCGCGGTCGGAGAACCATGGCATGTACGGAATCTTCATGCGCGAGAACCGGGAGGTCCCAGGATTGTCCGCCTGTGTGAACAGCGGGCGGGCCGCTCAGGGAAGGCCGAGGCCGCACGCCTGAGATGCACGATCCTGGGAAGTCAGACAGGCCCGTACTACCTGCGAAGTCGCCGAACAACGCCGGGCGACCGGCTGCGGAGGTGGTGGAGGGAAGGGGCCTGACCGAGGGGAACACGGACGACCTGACACGTCCCGGACACAGAGCCGGGCAAGGCGTGCCAAGCGGGTTGGACCGTGTGCGAGAAGTAGCACGGAAGGACAAGGACGCACGGTTCACGGCGCTGTTGCACCACGTCGACCTCTCCCGCCTCTGGGCCGCCTACGTGGCGATCAACCCGAAGGCATCACCCGGAGTGGACCAGGTGACGTGGGACGCCTATGGCGAGGACCTCCGAGCCAATCTGGAGGACTTGCTCACCAGGGTGCACAGCGGTGCTTACCGAGCGAAGCCCTCCCGGAGGGTGTACATCCCCAAGGCGGACGGCAGGCAGCGGCCACTCGGCATCGCTGCCTTGGAGGACAAGATTGTCCAACGGGCCGTCGTCGAGGTGCTGAACGCCATTTACGAGGAGGACTTCTGCGGCTTCTCCTACGGGTTCCGGCCGGGGCGCAAGCCCCACGATGCGCTCGATGCGCTGGCGGTTGGGATCAAGCGGAAGAAGGTGAACTGGATACTCGATGCGGACATTCGCGACTTTTTCGGTCAGCTTGACCGGACGTGGTTGAGAAGGTTCCTCGAGCATCGGATTGCAGATGAGCGGGTCCTGCGTCTCATCGAGAAGTGGCTGAGCGCAGGCGTCATCGAGGGCGGGAAGTGGACGGCGAGCGAGAGGGGAGCGCCCCAGGGGGCATCGGCTTCCCCGTTGCTCGCCAACGTCTACCTCCACTACGTCTTCGACCGGTGGGCACGACGGTGGAGGAAGACGGCGGACGGCGAGGTCATGCTCGTGCGGTTCGCCGACGACTTCGTCGTCGGGTTCGAGCACAGAGGTGATGCACTGCGGTTCCTTCACGACCTTCGCAAGCGATTCGCGACGTTCGGGCTGGAGCTGCACCCCGACAAGACGCGCCTCATCCAGTTCGGCCGCTTTGCCGCCGAGCGTCGTGCGGAGCGTCGGTTGGGGAGGCCGGAGACGTTCGACTACCTCGGGTTCACACACATCTGTGCGAAGACCCGTGACGGACGTTTCTTCCTCAAGCGCATCACCATCTCGAAGCGCATGAGGGCAAAGCTGAAGGAGATCAAAGTCCTCCTGAAGCGCCGCCGGCATGAGCCGATTCCGGTCCAAGGGATGTGGCTGGCAAGCGTGGTGCGTGGTCATTTCGCCTACTACGCCGTTCCCGGCAACATCTCCGCAGTGATGGCGTTCCGGCTGCAAGTGGTCCGGCACTGGTTCAAGGCGCTTCGGCGCCGGAGTCAGCGAACCCGACTCAACTGGGCTCGGATGGACCGCCTGGAGAAGCGGTGGCTCCCGCCCGCCAAAGTCCTGCACCCATACCCTGAGGTGCGCTTCGCCGCCAACACCCGAGGTGGGAGCCGAGTGCGGTAGTCCCGCACGCTCGGATCTGTGCGGGGGGCCGCCCGCAAGGGCGGTCCCTACCGCAATCGACGACCGGGACAACCTCAAGCGTGTTGCTGCCGAGTCCTTGGCAGGACCTCGACCGCAACGACCCTGGAGAAGAAAGCAACCCGCTGGGGGTGCCTCGTGAACCCCTAGATCTTGCGGCCACTGTACTCAGACGGATAGCCCTTTAACACAATGTCGGGCTACCGGCCAGTGACCTCGTCCTCGTCGCCGAGCGTCCGGGCCTGGAGCGCCCGGATCACCCCTTGACCGGGAAGCAGCGAGGGCTGCGGGCCCGAAGGGGCTGGCCGGACCGGATGGAGTTCCGCCCTGCCGACGCCGTGCGAGATACAGAGTACGGTATATGTATGATGCTGGATCGAGCACGGTGGAGCGCCGAGGGCGAGGGCGGTCCGGGCAGTGGGGGAGAACGGTTCGGCAAGCAGGAGCAGGAGCCGGCCAGCGAGGACGTCATCGACGTCGCCCCGGGCGTCTTGCGCATGCAGTTGCCGCTGCACTTCACCGGTCTGGGCCACGTCAACATGTACGGGCTCGTCGACCGGGCCGGCCTCGCCGTCGTCGATCCGGGCATGCCGGGCCGGGGCGCGTGGCGGTCCGTGGTGCGCGCGCTGCGACGGGCCGGCTACCGCCCGGCCGACGTGCACACGGTGGTCGTCACCCACTCCCACCCCGACCACTTCGGCGGTGCCGGACGCCTGGCTGCCGAGTCGGGTGCTGCCGTGGTCGCCTTCGGCGGCTTCGCCGTCCCGTGGGTGGTCCACAGCGGTCCGGACGTGGTGTCGGTCGACGACAGCTCCTTGGGCACCGTCTCCTTGGGCACCGTCACGACCGAAGCGGTGGTGCACGGTCCCGGTCGCCTCAGCGTTCCCTGGCGGGCCGCGGACAATGCCATGTCCCCACCACAGCTCCCCCGGTCCCTGCGCGGGCCGCTGCTGCAGCTGGCGTGGCGGATGGGTCGTCGCTACCTCGAGCCGCCGCCCCTCGGCCGGGCTCTGACCGACGGTGACCAGCTCCGGCTGGCGGACCGCGACTGGTTCGTCGTGCACACGCCGGGCCACACCGCCGACCACGTGTGCCTCTACGACCCCGAGCACCGGCTGATGATTGCCGGCGACCACGTGCTCCCCACCATCACGCCGCATGTGTCGGGGATCGGGTGCGGCCCGGATCCGCTGCGGCAGTATCTCGACGCCCTTGACCGGGTCACCCGCTTCGACGTCGACCTGGTGCTCCCCGCCCACGGGCACCCGTTCGCCGACCTTGCTGGCCGGACGGACCAGATCGTCCGGCACCACCAGCGCCGGCTCGGCCGTCTGCGCGAGATCGCCGCCTCGGAGGGCCCGGCGACCGTCGAGGTGTTCACCAGGAGCCTCTTCGGCGCCGGACGGGGCGGGCTGCTGGCCGAGAGCGAAGTGTTCGCGCACCTCGAGCACCTGCGACACGACGGAGCGGCTGTCGTCCGGAGGCAGGACGGGGCGCTGGTCTACGCGCTCCCCGAGGGTGCCGTGCCCGGCGGCCGCAGTGGACCGGCCAACTGAACAGGAGGGTTGCGCGTTCGAGTTCCCCATCCTGGGGTTCAGCCACTGCCGGGACGTCGTCGCTGCCGTCTCCAAGGCCGGCGGTATGGGCGTGCTCGGTGCCGTGGCCCACAACCCGGAGCATCTCGACACGGACTTGGCCTGGATCGAGGATGCGACCGACGGGCGCCCATACGGCGTCGACCTGTTGATCCCCGAGAAGTACGTCGGCGCCGACCAGGGCGGGCTCGATCCGGGCGGCCTGCGGGAGCTGGTCCCCGAAGCCCACCGGCAGTGGCTCGACGACCTCCTCGGCCAGTACGGCGTGCCGTCGGCGCCACACGAGGACGGGACTGGCGAGCTCGCCGGCATGCGGATCGATCTGGCGAGCATGACCTCGCTGCTGGACGTGGCGTTCCCATCGGATGGGCAAGCTGGCGCCCCGAGGCGACGCCACCGGCCGCCAGCACCGGGGTGGGTGCCGCTGCATCGACTACCTCGGCGACCAGCACCATGGTGGCGACTAGGCCCGTGTGCCCACCCGCCTCGGTCCCCTGGACCACGACGAGGTCGGCGCCAGCCCGGGCGTGGTGCCGTGCGTGCGCGCCGGTCCCGGCCAGGGCGGTCACCGCGACGCCAGCACCATGGGCCCGCTCGATGAGGTGACCGGGCGGCGGCCCGAGGGCGCCGAACGCGATCAAGCCGTCGGGCCGGCTCGTCCTCGAGATGGTGGAGGAGCTCAACGACGATGCGCAGCGTCTGCAGTCGCACCTCGAGGGTGAGCCGGCGCGGTCGTAGAGGCCCTCAGTTGCCCACGCGGGTGCCGAGCCAGGCGCCGAGGCCGATGGCGTTCTGGAAGACGCCGGGCGGTGGCTGGGCCAGGACCTTGACCAGCTGCACGTCCGGCCCGATGAACACCCGTCGACGGTCTCGGGCAGCGCGGTCGAGGATCATCCGGGCCAGCGGACGGTGGCGGCCAGGTGGTCCACGACGGCGACGGGACTGATGACGTGGCCGACGGCACCGGCATGCTCCGCCACCAGGGCCACAGGCGGAGGTCCTGCTCGACGCGCCGCCGAAGGTCGGGCCGGCGGACCTCGACCGCCACCACCGTCCCGCCGTGCAACACCGCCTGGTGCACCTGGGCGACCGAGGCCGCCGCCGCTGGCGCGTCGTCGAACGAGGCGAACAGCTCGTGGATGCCTCGCCCCAGTTCGCGTTCGATCACCCGGCGCACGACCCCCGGTTGCTCGGGAGGCACGCCGTCGAGGAGCCGGCGCAGTCCGGCGGCCAGGAACGGCGGGAACAAGTCGGGTGTGGAGACGCTCAGCTGTCCGAACGTGACGTAGGTGGGACCCAGCTCGGAAAAGGCCCGGCGCAGGGCCACGGCCAGCGTGCGCGGCGTCTGACGGTGGGGTCGGCGAGCCAATGCCACCGATCGACTCCCCGCGGTGACCAGCCCGTTTCGGACCAGGACCAGGGCGATCTCGAGCAAGCGGGACAGGTCGGTCGGCCGAGGGATGCCGACGCGTTCGTCACCTGCTCGCGACAGGCGGCGCGAGCCTTGACGGACCCGGGGCGCGTTGGGCGACGCCCCGGTGGTGGCGACAGATCGCCGTGGCGACGTGTCGCCGTGGCGAAGTCCTCGCGGCAGGCGCGCTGTGACGGATGGGTGTGGTGGATCCGTGTGGCGGATCCGTGTGGCGGACGCTGTCAGGATGATGTTCCACCCGGGCCTCGCCGACAAGCACGATGGCGCCCAGCCCTTCGAGCCCAGCCCTTCGAGCCCAGCCCTTCGAGCCCAGCCCTCCATGCCCGCCGGCGCCCGTACCTCCGCCTGTGGCTCGCACGATGGGCGACGGCAGGCGAACTCTGCTAAAACGTCCCCGTCGCAGCTAAGACAGAGACGAGATCCATGTTTCGTCTAGTGAGGTGCCCCGTTTCGGGGTGGGGAGAGGCAACGCCATGAACTTCGCCTTCAGCGAGGAGCAGGAGGAGCTGAGGCGGTCGGTCCGCCGGTTCCTGGAGGACCGGTCGCCCATGACCGAGGTTCGCCGGCTCATGGAGACCGAGGAGGGCTTCGACCCGGCGGTGTGGGACCAGATGGGCAACCAGCTGGGGCTGCAGTCGTTGATCGTGCCCGAGTCCTACGGGGGGGCGGGGTTCACGTTCGTGGAGCTGGCCGTCGTGCTCGAGGAGACCGGTGGCGCGCTGCTCGGCGGCCCGCTGTTCCCCACGGTGGCGCTGGCCACCACCGCCCTGCTGGCCTGCGGGGACGAGGCGGCCAAGGCCGACCTGCTGCCCGGCATCGCCGCCGGTGAGACGATCGCCACCGTGGCGCTGACCGAGGACAGCGGCCGATGGGATCTCGACGGCGTCACCCTGGCCGCCGCCCCCTCGGGGGACGGCTGGACCCTCGACGGGCACAAGATGTTCGTCCTCGACGGCCACCACGCCGACCTGGTGCTGGTGGCGGCCCGGACGGCTGCCGGGGTCAGCCTGTTCGCCGTGGAGGGCGAGGCGTCCGGCCTGACCAGGACCTCGCTGCCGACCATGGACCAGACCCGCAAGCAGGCCCGTCTCGAGTTCTCGTCCACGCCGGCCCGGCTGGTGGGCGAGGACGGCGCCGCCGGCCCCGTCCTCGGCCGCATGCTCGACCTGGCCGCCGTGGCCCTGGCCGCCGAGCAGGTGGGCGGGGCCCAACGGTGCCTGGACATGTCGGTCGACTACGCGAAGACCCGGATCCAGTTCGGTCGGCCGATCGGCTCCTTTCAGGCCATCAAGCACAAGTGCGCCGACATGCTGCTCGAGGTGGAGTCGGCCAAGTCGGCGGCGTACTACGCCGCCTGGGCAGCGGCCGAGGACTCCGACGAGCTGCCGGTGGTGGCCAGCCTGGCCAAGTCGTACTGCTCCGAGGCCTACTTCCACGCCGCCGCCGAGAACATCCAGATCCACGGGGGTATCGGCTTCACCTGGGAGCACGACGCCCACCTGTACTTCAAGCGGGCCAAGAGCTCGGAGCTGCTGCTCGGCGACCCGGCCTACCACCGGGAGCTGCTGGCGCAGCGCATCGGCATGTGAGGGGGGTCCGATCATGGATGGACGACTTCCGGTCGAGGAGGGCTACTTCGTCATGCCGGACGCGCAGCGCCCGCGACCGCGCCTGATCGGTTCCTACAGCTCCCAGGCGCGGACCTGGTTCTTCCCCCATCGCAAGCGTTGCCCGATCACGTTCGGGCCGGTCGAGGAGGTCCTGCTGTCGGACGAAGGCGTCCTCTACTCGTGGACCTGGATAGAGAACGTGCGCTACGGCACCTTCCGCGGGTCCCTGGCGCCCCATGGCGTCGGCCAAGTGGACCTGCCCGAGGGCGTGCGGGTGCAGACACGGCTGATCGGCGGTCGGCGGGACTGGCGGATCGGCATGCCCATGGTCCTCGACCTGGTGCCCGTGTCGACCGACGAAGCGGGCAACGAGTTGTGCACGTACGGCTTCCGGGCCCGTGACCAGGGAGAAGGATGACGAGGCTCGAAGGCGAGGTCTACGTGATCGGCGTGGGCATGCACCGCATCTCCGGAGAACCGGTCCCGGTGGGCGACATGGCCTACGAGGCGGCGATCGCCGCCATGGCCGACGCCGGCATCGGCTTCGACGCCGTCGGATCGCTGTACAACGGCTACGCGTCGGCCGGCATGTTGACGGGGGTGAGCCTGGCCAAGGACCTCGGCCTCACGGGCGTGCCCATCACGCACGTTGAGAACGCCTCGGCGACCGGGTCCTCGGCCTTCCGCGAGGCGGTGCTGTCGGTGGCCGGGGGCCATTGCCGCTGTGCCATGGCCCTGGGGTTCGACCCGAGCCCCCGGGCCATGGCCAGCGGCGGGAGCGCGTCGCGCCTGGTGTCGTCCTTGATGCGGCCCTCGGTGGAGGGCGTATTGCTACCAGCGGCCTTCTTCGCCATGTGGGCGGTCCGGCGGATGCACGACGCGGGGACGACGGTGGACACCTACGCCCGCATCGCCGCCAAGAACTGGAACCACGCCCGGCACAACCCGTTCGCGCAGCGCCGGGCGGACCACGAGGTGACGGTCGAAGAGGTGCTGGGCTCCTCGATGATCGCCTACCCTCACACGTCGATGATGGCAGCGGCAGTGGGGGGCGGCGCCGCATGTGCGATCGTCGCCGACCGGGCGATGGCCGAGGAGGTCGAGCGCCGCACCGGCAGCCCCATGGTCCGCGTGCTGACCAGTCAGCTGCAGTCCGAGCGCTACACGGAGGGCCATGTCTTCCTCGGTGCCGTGGTGGGACCGCCCGAGCTGACGAGGTCCACCGCCCGGGCCGCCTACGACGATGCCGGGGTGGGGCCGGACGACCTCGACCTGGTGCACGTGCACGATGCCTTCCCCGTCGAGGAGCTGCTCTACTACGAGCTGCTCGACATCTGCGGTGACGGCGAGGGCGACAAGTTGGTGGCCGAGGGCGCCACCCAGATCGGCGGCCGCATCCCGTTCTCGACGGACGGCGGCCTCATCGGGCGCGGGCACCCCGTGGGGCCGACGGGCCTGGCCCAGATCTGGGACGTCACGACGCAGCTGCGCGGGCAGGCCGCTGGCCGGCAGGTCGAGAGGGCGCGCACGGGCCTGGCCCACATGATGGGAGCGGGTTCGGTGTGTGTCATCCACATCCTGCAGCGCCGGTGAGGGCCGGAGCAGCCACGAGGAGGGCCGCGCGGTGGAGGACCTTATGACCACGGAGCTCGACGTCGACCAGTGGCTCGACGCCAATTGGGACCCCGATCTCGCCGTCCGCGCCTGGTGGCAACGCCTGGCCGAGGCGCGCCTTTCGGCTCCCATGCTGGCCCCGCCCTACGGAAGGCAGTGGGACCGGCAGCAGACGGTGGAGCTGGTTCGCGCCATGACCCGCCGAGGGGCACTGGGGCCGCCCAGCGGCATCGGGATGATGCTGGCGGTTCCGACGCTGTTGGCCCATGGTTCCACCGAGCTGGTGGAGACACTGGTCCCGAGGATCCTCGACGGCAGCCATGGGTGGTGCCAGCTCTTCTCCGAGCCGGGGGCTGGGTCCGACCTGGCCGGACTGCTGACGAGAGCCGAACGCGACGGGGACGAATGGGTGGTGACGGGCCAGAAGGTGTGGACCTCGACGGGTCAATACGCGGACTACGGCATCCTCATCGCCCGCACCGATCCCGACGCTTCCAAGCACCGCGGCATCACCTACTTCGCCTTCCCAGTCCGCCAGCCGGGCGTGGAGGTGCGCCCGCTGCGCGAGATGACGGGCCGAGCCATCTTCAACGAGGTCTTCATCGAAGGCGCCCGCGTGCCCCACGCCAACGTCATCGGCCAGGTCGGCGACGGATGGCGGGTGGCGAGCACGACGCTGATGGTGGAACGCATGGGCATCGGCGGCGCGACGGTGGCCGCCCCGAGCGCGGCGGTGCCCGGCACGGTGGCCGGCCATCTCGATCGCCCCGCCGGATCGTTCGGGCAGGCCCGGCCAGTCATCGACGAGAGCATGGTGAGCCGGCAGCGCGTCAGGGCCCTGGTCGATCTGGCGCGCCAACGGGCCCGCCTGGCTGATGCCACGGTGCGCCAGGACCTGGCCCGCCTCTACGGCCTGGTGGAGATTACGGAATGGCATCTGGCGCGGATGAAGTCCGGCCAGGCGGCGACGGGCGGCGAGGGGAACGTGGCCAAGCTGCGCAACAGCGATGTCGTCCGCCTGGCCCGCGACGTGGCCGCCCGCATCCTCGGCATGCACGCCACCGTCACCGGGCCCGACACGCCGGGCGGGGGGATGTGGCAGGAGCTCATCCTGTTCTCGCCGGCCCCCTCGATCTTCGGCGGCACCGACCAGGTCCAACGGAACGTGGTGGGCGAGCGGGTGCTCGGTCTGCCCAGGGAACCCGGGCCGCCGCCCGACACCCCGTTCCGAGCGCTGCCGCAGAACACGGTGCCGGCGCGATCGGAGCGCTGAGCCGATGACGACGACTGCGTGAACGATGACGGCTGCGTGACCAAGCGATGGATCCCCCGGACGATGTTGGAGGTGGCAGCAGAGATGTACGCATTCGACCGACTGTTCATTGACGGAGAGTGGGCCAAGCCCGACGGCAACGCCGTGCTGGAGGTCGAGTCCCCGGCCCGGCAAGCCACCATCGGCCGCGTGCCGCTGGGGTCGGCCGGCGACATGGAGCGGGCCGTGGCCGCGGCGCGCCGGGCCTTCGATGAGGGGCCGTGGCCGCAGATGGCCCCGGCAGAGCGGGCCGCCGCCCTCGGGCGCCTGTGCGACGCGCTCCAGGAACGCAGCGAGGCCATCGCCACGGCGGTGTCCGAGGAGGTCGGCACCCCCATCAGCCTGTCGCGCCTCGTCCAGGCCGGCGCACCCGTCATGTTCATGCGTTACTACGCGGACCACGTCGCCTCCTTCGGCTTCGAGGAGGTCAGGCAGGGCCTGATGGGCGCCAGCCTTGTGCGCCGGGAGCCCGTTGGCGTCGCCGCCCTTGTGGTCCCGTGGAACTACCCGCTATACCTCACCGCTTCCAAGCTGGCCCCAGCGCTCCTGGCCGGTTGCACGGTCGTGCTCAAGCCGTCGTCGGAGTCGCCGATCAACGCCTTCCTGCTGGCGCAGGCCGTGGAGGAGGCCGGGCTGCCCGCTGGCGTCTTCAACCTCCTCCCCACCACGCGCGACGTGGGGGAGCAGCTGGTGGCCCACCGCGGTGTGGACAAGGTGAGCTTCACCGGCAGCACCGACGTCGGCAGGCGCATGATGGCACTGTGCAGCCAGCGGATCGCCCGGGTGACGCTCGAGCTCGGCGGCAAGTCGGCCTGCATCGTGCTCGACGACGCGGCGCTGGACGTGGCCGTGCCCATGATGGCCAACGCCGCCTTCATCAACTCCGGCCAGACCTGTGTGGCGCAGACACGGCTGCTGGTGTCGCGGCGGCGTCACGACGAGGTCGTCGACCGGCTCTGCGAGGTGGTGGGTGCCATGGCCGTGGGGGACCCCATGGACCCGGTGACGACCATGGGTCCGCTGGTGTCGGCGCGTCAGCGTGCACGGGTGGAGGAGTACATCCGTGTGGGCCAGGACGAGGGCGCGAAGATCGTCATCGGCGGTGGGCGTCCGGCCGAGCCGCCGACTGGCTACTACGTGGCGCCGACGATCTTCGACGGTGTGGACAACTCGATGCGCATCGCCCAGGAGGAGATCTTCGGGCCGGTCCTGTCGGTGATCACCTACGACGACGAGGACGACGCGGTGGCCATCGCCAACGATTCGCCCTACGGGCTGTCGGGGGCGGTGTGGGCCGGCGACCCCGAGCGCGGCCTCGACGTGGCCAAGCGGGTGCGCACCGGGACCTTCCACGTGAATGGCCTCGGTATGGACCCGGGCTCCCCCTTCGGTGGGTACAAGCAGTCGGGCCTGGGCCGCGAGCTGGGACCCGAGGGCCTTGCGCCCTATCTCGAAGTGAAGACCGTGAGCCTGCCGGCCGGGTTCTCGCCAACAGTGGCATAGGTGACGAGGCCGCGCCGACCGGACGAGACGTCACAGCGACGAGGGAGGACACCCATGCCGATCGACCCAGGGGCACTGGGGGCGGAGTCGGAGCCCACCGAGATCTCGTGGACGCGGTGGGACTGCGTCATCTATGCCCTGGGTGTGGGATGCGGGACCGACGAGCTGCAGTTCGCCACCCACGACACGGCGAGCGCGCCGCAGCAGGTGCTGCCCACCTTCGCCGTGGTGGCCGGCGGCGGCGAGCGGGCGCGCCAGCACGACGGTGCCCATCCCATGGCCTCGCAGGCCAGCCTGCTCGGCAAGCTGGGCCCGGTGAACATGGCCATGCTGGTGCACGGAGAACAGAGGGTGGCGCTGGCAGGCCCGATCCCGTCCGATGGCCGTGCCCGGCTCACCTCCAAGATCGTCGGAATCTACGACAAGGGGTCGGGGGCGGTGGTGGCCATCGAGGGCACGGCCGTCGACCCCGTCACCGACGCCCTCCGCTGGCAGACGACCTCGTCGATCTTCCTGCGCGGCGAGGGCGGCTGGGGTGGTGACCGGGGGCCGTCGGGGCCGCGCAACGTGCCGCCCGAGCACCCTGCCGATCACGAGGTCCGCTACCGGACGCTTCCACAGCAGGCACTCCTCTACCGGCTGTCCGGCGACCTCAACCCGCTGCACGCCGACCCGTCCTTCGCCGCGCTCGGCGGGTTCGATCGCCCGATCCTGCATGGGCTGTGCACCTACGGTTTCACCGGGCGGGCGCTGCTGCACGCCCTGTGCGGCGGAGACCCTGCCCGGTTGCGGTCCATGGAAGGACGCTTCTCCAAGCCGGTGTTTCCCGGCGACGAGCTGACCGTGCGGATCTGGGTCGACGGTGACGAATGCCTCTTCCGGACCGAACGTTCGGGGGGAGACGTGGTCATCGACCAGGGCCGCGCCGTCGTCGCCTGACCATTGTCGCCTGACCGGGACCGGCACCGAGGACGGCCGCCCGCCGCGACGTCCCGGCCGGTCCCCCGTCGGACCTGCGGTTCCGGCGATGCGAGACAAAGGACGTGCTATGTTGCGTTCAGGGGTCCCGACGGACAGCCGAACGCCGATCGAACGGAGGGTGGGCGGTGACCAGCCAGCAGCGAGCCGGCCAGCGGCGAGGGAGTGCCGCCATCGTCGGTGCCGTCGACCGGGTGTCGTCCACCGGGCAGCTCGGTCGGAGCGAGGCCGAGCTCGAGGTGGACATGGTGCGAGCAGCCCTCGACGACGCGGGTCTCGGCATCGGCGACGTCGACTGCGTCATGTCCACCAACGGGATGATGGCTTCGCTGGACCTGGCCGAGCGGCTGGGCGTCCGAGGCAGGTTCACCGACTCGACCATGACCGGCGGGTCGAGCTTCGAGGTCCACGTCGAGCACGCGGCGGCGGCCATCGCCGCTGGGCTGTGCGACGTCGCCGTCAGCGTGTACGCAGCGACACCGCGCAGCGGCGCGAACCCGTTCGCCGGCGGCGGCCCGTCGCTCGGCAAGGAGTCCCCCCTGAGGCAGTGGGACGTCCCCTACGGCATGGGCCTTCCGGCCAGCAGCTACAGCCTGGCGGCCAGGCGGCACATGCACGAGTACGGCACCACCAGCGAGCAGCTGGCCCAGATCGCCGTGTCGTTCCGGCAGTGGGCCCAGAAGAACCCCGACGCCTATTACCAGGACCCGATCGGAGTGGCGGACGTCCTCGCCTCGCCGGTGGTGGCCGAACCGCTGCACAAGCTGGACTGCTGCCTGGTGACCGACGGTGCCGGGGCGATCGTGATGACGGCAGCGGACCGGGCCCGAGACCTGGCGAAGCCGCCGGTGTTCGTGCTGGGCACGGGGACCGCCTACACCCATGGCATGTCGATCAGCCAGATGGGCGACCTGACGACCACCGCCGTCGCGGTCTCGGGACCGCAGGCCATGCGTGCCGCGGGCATCACCCCGGCCGACGTCGACGTCGTCGAGCTCTACGACAGCTTCACCATCACCGCGCTCTTGACCCTCGAGGACCTCGGCTTCTGCGCCAAGGGCGACGGCGGCGCCTTCGTGGCCGACGGCCGCCTCGGGCCCGGTGGCGCGCTCCCCACCAACACCAACGGCGGCGGTCTCTGCTACACCCACCCCGGCATGTACGGCATGTTCCTGCTCGTCGAGGCGGTGCGGCAGTTGCGCGGCGAGGCGGGGGACCGCCAGGTCGACGGGGCCGAGGTGGCGGTGGCCAACGGCTGCGGCGGTGTCCTGTCGTGCACCTCCACCCTGGTGCTCGGAACCGAGTCCACCCTGTAGGAGCTCCCATGCCCCGTATCGAGCCTCCGGTCACGACGGTGGCCGAGCCCTTCTGGTCGGCCACCCGCCGCCGGCAGCTGGTGGCCCAGCGCTGCCCGGTGTGCGAGCGCTTCGTGTGGTACCCGCGCCACGCCTGCCCGGGCTGCCTGGGCGAGGACCTGGAGTGGCGGCCGCTGTCGGGGGTGGGCAGCGTGTACGCCTTCAACGTCATGCGGCGCCCGGGTAACCCCGCCATGGCAGACGAGACGCCGTACGTGATCGCCCTGGTGGACCTAGAGGAGGGCATCCGCATGACCACGAACGTCGTCGGGGTGCCACCGGAGCAGGTGCACTGCGGGCAGCGGGTCTCCGTCGACTGGTCGGTGGCGCTGTCGGACGGCCGTCGGTTGCCGATGTTCACGCCGGCAGCCGGCTGAGCGGCCGGGGAGCGCCGTGTACCCCGGGGCCCACGCCGTCACCACGCCCGACAAGCCGGCTGTCGTCATGGGCGGCACCGGTGAGGTCGTCACCTACGCCGAGCTCGATCGCCGCTCGATCCAGCTGGCGCGGCTGTGGCAGGCCCACGGGCTGTCACCGGGCGACCATGTCGCCATCTTCAGCGAGAACCAGGCCCGGTTCTTCGAGGTCATGTGGGCGGCGCTGCGCTCGGGCCTGTACGTCACCACCATCAACAGCTACCTGGCGCCCGACGAGGTCGCCTACATCATCGCCGACTCCGGGGCACGTTCCCTGGTCACCACGTCGGCCAGGGCGGACGCCGCGGCAGAGGCATTGCAGCAGACCCCGGACGTGTCGCTCCCGCTGCTCATCGGCGAGGCGGACCGGCGGTTCGAGCCCTACGTGGACGCCGTGGCGGCCATGTCGTCGGCGCCGCTCGACGAGGAGCCCGCCGGGGAGATGATGCTGTACTCGTCGGGCACCACCGGACGGCCGAAGGGCATCGAGCGGCCGCTGTCGGGCAAGTCGATCGGCGAGGGCATGCTCATCGGCGCCCTCCTCGGCGGCGTCTTCTCCATGGACCGCGACAGCGTCTACCTGTCGCCGGCGCCGCTCTACCACTCGGCGCCGCTCGGCTTCACCCTCGGCGTGCAGTCCCTCGGGGGCACGGTGATCGTCATGGAACGCTTCGACCCGCTGCAGGCCTTGCGGCTCGTCGAGCAGCACCGGGCCACCCACTCCCAGTGGGTCCCGACCATGTTCGTCCGCATGCTCAAGCTGCCCGACGCCGAGCGCCTCGCCCACGACGTGTCGTCGATGAGGGTGGCCGTCCACGCCGCCGCCCCGTGCCCGGTGGAGGTGAAGCAGCGGATGATGGAGTGGTGGGGCCCGGTCCTGTGGGAGTACTACGCCGGGACCGAGCTCAACGGCTTCTGCCTCGTCGACCCGCACCAGTGGCTCGAGCGCCCTGGCACCGTGGGCCGCCCGCTCATCGGCGAGGTCCACATCCTCGACGACGAGGGCAACGAGCTCCCGCCGGGAGAGGCGGGCACGATCTACTTCGGCGGCGGTCCCGAGTACGAGTACCACAACGACCCGGAGAAGACGGCCAGCGTCAAGGACCCCGGCGGTCACGGATGGACCACCCTGGGAGACGTGGGCTACCTCGATGACGAAGGGTGGCTGTTCCTCACCGACCGCAAAGCATTCATGATCATCTCCGGCGGGGTCAACATCTACCCGCAGGAGGTCGAGGACTGCCTGGCACTGCACCCCAAGGTGGCCGACGTGGCCGTCATCGGCATGCCCGACGACGAGATGGGCGAGTCGGTCCTCGCCGTGGTCCAACCGGCGCAAGGGGTGGAACCCGGCCCCGAGCTCGAGGCCGAGCTCCACCGCTACACCAGGGCGCGGATCGCCCACTTCAAGTGCCCAAGGCGCTTCGAATTCCTTGACGAGTTGCCGAGGCTCCCCACCGGAAAGCTCTACAAGCGAGTGCTGCGCGACCGGTACTGGGCGGGGCAGCAGTCGCACGTCTGACCAACCCGCCGGCTTGAGCTCCCTCGTGCGCCAATAGTACAGTTATGTCATAGCGTTGCTTCCATCCCGGTCGGCCCGGGAGCAAGGGGGTCCGATGCCCACTCCGTCCACGCCAACTCCGCCTGACATCCGGGTACGCCGGATGTCGTTCGATACGTCGTTGGCGTCGGTGCCTCGGCACTTCGCCTACGACGGCGACATCGTGGCCAGCCATGTCGCCGCCTGCCTGTCCGCCGTGTTCCCCGATGGCGAGGACTACTTCGTCCGCTCCGTTCGCCGGTTCCGCGACCAGGTGAAGGGCAGCTCCCTTGAGCACCCCGTCAACGGCTTCATCGGTCAGGAAGCCGTGCACGGGCGTGAGCACCGCGCCTTCAACCGCAGGCTGTCGGAGCTCGGCTACCCGACACGGCTCATCGAGCGACTGACCGAGCGCGGGCTGGCCTTGGCCGACAAAGTCCTCTCCCCCAAGGTCAACCTGGCGGCGACAGCGGCAGCCGAGCACTACACGGCCACCTTGGCCGAGCTGTTGCTGGCCGAGGACGGCTTCCGACACCTGTTCGGCGACCAGAGGGTGCTCGACCTCTTCCTCTGGCATGCCCTGGAGGAAGCGGAGCACAAGGCCGTGGCCTTCGACGTGTACCGCGCCGTCGGAGGAAGCGAGCGGATGCGGCGGCGGGTGATGACCGGCATGAACATCGGGTTCATCGGGGGGATCACCGTGGCCGTCCTCGTGTCGCTGGCCGGCGACCCGGCGGCCTACAACCCGCTGCGCCTCATCCCCAGCGTCGTTCGCTTCCTCCGGTCGCCGGTCATTAGCCGGAAGGTGTGGCGGGCCATCCGCGAGTACGCCCGGGAGGGTTTCCACCCCGATGACCACGACGCCGTGGAGCTGCTGGCCGCCTGGCGCGAGCAGCTGTTTGGCACCGACGGCTCGCTCAAGGACCGCATGGCGGGCGTGGCGTGACCCCCTCCACCGCCCCCCCCGCTGCTCGCGTCGCGCCGGCCCCTGCCGAGCCGGTGCACGTCGACGTCCTCGTCGTCGGCGCCGGGCTGTCGGGCATCTGCGCCGGCCACTACCTACAGGCCGAGTGCCCCTGGGCCACCTACGCCATCCTTGAGGCTCGCGACGCCATCGGTGGCACCTGGGACCTGTTCCGGTACCCCGGGGTCCGCTCCGACTCGGACATGTTCACGCTCGGCTATCCGTTCCGGCCGTGGCGCAGCGACCGGATGATCGCCGACGGGCCCTCCATCCGGTCCTACATCCGCGAGACGGCGGCCGAGGAGGGGATCGACCGGCATGTGCGGTTCGGTCACCAGGTCGTGTCCGCCGAGTGGTCGTCGGACGCGGCACGGTGGACCGTCGTCGCCCGGTGCGCCGGCTCGGGCACCACCGCCGAGATGACGTGCTCCTTCCTCTTCTTCTGCAGCGGCTACTACCGCTACGACCACGGCTACCAGCCCGAGTTCCAGGGCGCCGATCGCTTCGGGGGCGCCATCGTCCATCCCCAGCACTGGCCCGAGGAACTCGAGATGGAGGGCCGGCGCTTCGTGGTCATCGGTAGCGGCGCCACCGCCCTCACCCTGGTGCCGAGCCTGGCCGCGAGGGGGGCCACGGTGACCATGCTGCAGCGGTCCCCGACCTACGTCGCCTCGGTCCCCGCTCGCAACCCGCTGGTGGGCGCCCTGCTGCGGATCCTGCCGGGCTCCGCCGCCGCCACCGGCACCCGCTGGGCCTTCGCGCTGGGGACACAGGCCTTCTACCAGTTCTGCCAGCGCCACCCCGAGCCGGTGCGGCGGTTGCTCCTGTGGGGGGTGAAGCGCCAGCTTCCCCCGGGGTACGCCGTCGACCCCCACTTCACGCCGGCGTACGACCCATGGGACGAGCGGATGTGCGCCGTCCCCGGCGGGGACCTGTTCCGGGCCATCCGCTCCGGCCGGGCGACGATCGTGACGGACCGCATCACCACCTTCACGGAGACGGGGATCGACCTGGAGTCGGGCCGCCACCTCGACGCCGATATCATCGTCGCCGCCACCGGCCTGGAGCTGCTGTTCCTGGGGGGAACGGAACTGCGCGTCGACGGGGAGCCCGTGGATCTCTCCATGCGCCTCGTCTACAAGGGCATGATGCTGCAGGATGTCCCCAACGCCGCGGTCGCGGTCGGGTACACCAACGCGTCGTGGACCCTTCGCTGCGACCTCACCTGCCGCTATGTCGCGCGCGTGCTGCGCCACATGCGGTCGACGGGGCTCCGCCAGTGCGCGCCGGTCAACCGGGACCCCTCGATGACGGACGCCCCGCTCATCGACCTGCAGTCGGGGTACGTCCGCCGGGCGGTCGATCGCATGCCGAGGCAGGGATCGAAGCGTCCGTGGCGCGTCTACCAGAGCTACGCGCAGGACTACCGGGCCACCAGGTGGGCGCGTGTCGACGATGGGGTGATGTCGTTCACCAACCCTGCACGGCGATCCGTCCCGGCGGTCAGCTGAGTCCGCTTGGTCGCGGCCGGAGAGGACGACGGCGTCCAAGCGGCGCTCGTGCCTGTCGCAGGTTCAGGTGCACGTCGCCGCCATATGTGGCGACGTGCCAGCTGACGTGCCGGCAGGGAGGGTGCCGACGACGCGGTAGAACGTGTCGTTGCGTCCGGCGGGCCGGTCCTCGTGGACCGTGGGCGTCCGCTGGCGCCGCAGCAACCGGTCGTGGAGCAGGCGCCGTCGGTGGCGCGACCCGGCATGCCGCGCGGTTCGGCCGCTCCAGGGCCCGTGTGACACCGTCGGCGCGCCGTACCCGTTCGGTGTCCCCGCCCGCCCCGTTGTATCGTGGGGGCGGATCGACGGAGGAAGGTCCTGTGACGACTGCGCAAGACGGGCCAGCGAAGCTCCTGCCGATGCCGAGCCTCGACGGTGGGTTACCGCCGGTACCGCCCCCGGAGCTCGATCCCTACCTGGATGCGGCAGCCACTTGCTTCGCCCGCCACGGGATCGGCCGGACGGGCGTGCCCGACATCGCCCGGGCTGTCGGCACCAGCCGCGCCACCGTCTACCGGCAGGTCGGCACCGTCGATCAGATCGCGCGCCTGCTGCTGGCCCGCGAGCTGCACCGGTTGCTGGCCGGCCTGTCCGACTCGCTGGCCAGCGCCTCGGGGCCCGATGCCGTGATGGCCCTGATGGCCCGCACCATCCGATTCGCTCGGGGCCACCCGGTCCTGGCGAAGGTCCTGACCGACGAGCCGGAGCTGATCGGCCCCTTCGTGTCCCGCGAGCTCCCCGATCTGATCGCACGGGTCTCGAGCATGGCGGTCCCGGTCCTCGAGTGGGCCATGGATGCCGGGCTCGTGTGCCGCTGCGATCCCGTCGTGCTGGCGGAATTCCTGGTCCGGATCACCATCTCACTGATCCTGGCGCCGCCCACGGGCGACCTCGACGGCTTCCTCGAGTTCGCCGTGCTGCCGGTGCTGGCCACCGGATCCTGACGTCCGCCGCAACCCGCCTCGGGGACCGGCATCCAGGGATGTTGCGACAGTAAGGGCGCCCCGTAGAACTATCCGCGCGGTATCGAGTGTGGTGGAGTACGGTTGGGTGTGCGCGAGTTCGTGGTGGGCGACGGGGGTCTCGCCACGTTTTTTGGGCGGGTGAACCCTCATCTCGATGAGCGTCAGCGGCGGGTCCTGGCAGGTTCGGTGGCTCGGGCGTTGGGTCGGGGCGGGATCGTGGCGGTGGCCGAGGCGACTGGGATGAGCCGTTCGACGGTGCAGGGGGCGGTCGCACAGGTCGATGAGGGGATGAAGGTGAGCGACCGGGTTCGAGCACCCGGCGGCGGCCGCCCGCGCCTGGTCGACAAGGACCCGACGTTGCTGGCAGATCTCGACTCGCTGGTGGACCCTGAGACCAGCGGGGATCCGATGTGCCCGCTGCGCTGGACGACGAAGTCGACCGAGCACCTGGCCGGGGCGTTGCGGGAGATGGGCCATGTGGTGTCCGCGGACACGGTGGGACGGCTGTTGGTGGAGATGGGCTACAGCTTGCAGGCGCCGGCGAAGGAGAACGAGGGCGCCCAGCACCCTGACCGTGACGCCCAGTTCCGGTATCTCAACGGGCAGGTCGAGGCGCACCTGGCGGCGGGTCAGCCGGTGATCAGCGTCGACTCGAAGAAGAAGGAGGTGCTCGGCAACCTCGCCAACAAGGGCCGTGAGTACCAGCACACCGGCGAGCCGACCAGGGTGGACGTGCATGACTTCCCCGACCCCAAGCTCGGCAAGGCGGTCCCCTACGGAGTGTTCGACCTGGCTGCGGACGCCGGGTTCGTGACCGTCGGCTCTGACGGGGACACCGCCGAGCTCGCGGTGGCGAGCATCGGGCGGTGGTGGGACAAGGTGGGCTCGGCCGCGTACCCCAACGCCACACGACTCCTGATCACCGCAGACGCCGGTGGTTCCAACGGCTACCGCAGCCGGCTGTGGAAACGTGAGCTGGGGGCGCTCGCGCAGCGGACCGGACTGGCGATCACCGTCTGTCACTTCCCACCTGGCACGTCCAAGTGGAACCGCATCGAGCATCGCCTCTTCAGCCACATCTCGATGAACTGGCGCGGCCGTCCACTCACCAGCCACGAGGTCGTCGTGGAGCTGATCTCTGCCACCACCACCCGCAGCGGGCTGACAGTGCGGGCGGAGCGGGACCAAGGCACCTACCCGACAGGCACCAAAGTCACCGACGCTGAGCTCGCCGCTGTGCCACGCGAAGCTCACCGTTTCCACGGCGAGTGGAACTACACCTGCAACGGAGAGCGGCTGAAGTCGCGACCTCGCAAGAGAACTACAACCAGATAATTCTGCGGGGGGCCCTAACCGTCATCATCGCCGCCCGAGGCCGTTGCGCGGCTGGGCCCACGCCCGCCGCCACTACCACGATGCCCTCGTTGCACTGACCGCTTGAACCGGCCCTCTCGCACGCGGCGACCCCGTCTTCTTGGGCGGCGGCCCGCAGGACGGATCGCACATCGGGAACTACGTCGGCACCCAAGGCGGCCAAGCGGTCATCGTCGACGCCCCCCGAACACCGGCGCCCGAGTCGGACTCTTCCCCACCACCGTGGGTCAGCATCGGCGGCGGAGACATCGTCGTCGGCTTCACCCGGCCGGCCGTACTGGGAGGAGAGCCTCCCAGTACGGATCCCTCGTCGGCCGGAGCTTCGATCTCGGGTTTGGGGCGGTCGACGAACACGCCGAGCGCGGCGGTGACGAGGCAGACCGCGGCGGCGACCGCCAGGGCGAGGTGCAGCCCGGACATGAAGGCCCCGTGACTGGCTCCAGTGACTGCTGCCTGCAACGGTGCTGGAGCCCCGGGCACGTGCGGGGCGAGGCCTTGGGCGACGAGCTGCTTGGCGGCGAGGAACCGGCGGGCAACAGGTGCGGGCACTCCGGCTGCCCCGAGCTTTGCGACGAGCGTCGATGCGACCCGGCTGGCGAGGATCGAGCCGAGCACACTCGTGCCGAGGACACCGCCGAGCTGGAGGCCCGTCGCCTGGATGCCCCCGGCGATGCCTGCCTCGGCGGGCGGGGCGCTGGCGACGATGGCGTCGGAGGCCGCCACGATGACCACCCCGACTCCGAGGCCGAGCAGGACGAACGACGGCCACAGGCGGATGTAACCGGAGTCTGGGTGCAGCCAGAGCAGCAGCACCAGCGCGATGGTCATCGACACCATGCCGAAGGGGATGGCGAAGCGTGGGCCGAGGCGATCGTTCATCAGCGCACCGAGCGGCGCGGCCACGGCGAAGATGGCGGTGAGGGGAAGCAGGCGCACCCCGGCGGCCACCGGGTCGTAGCCGTGGACGTTCTCCAGGTAGAGGGTCACGAAGAACAGCACCCCGTACATGGCGAAGAACGCCAAGGTGACCGCCGTCGTGCCGAGGGTCAGGGATCGTCTCGTGAACAGCGCCGGGGGGAGCAGCGGCGCGTGGACGCGTCGTTCGACGAAGCCCAGCACCACGAGGAGGGCGACCCCTCCGGCCAACAGCCCGATGGTCTTCGCGTCGCCCCAGCCCCACGTCTCGGCCTTGATGAGGGCGAACACCATGCAGAACAGCCCACTCGCCAGCACGAGGAGCCCTGCGGCGTCCAGCGCCCGGGGGTGGCGGTCGCGGCTCTCTGCCAGGGCGAGGAGCCCGACGATCAGGCCGAGCGCACCGATGGGCACGTTGATGTAGAACACCGACTCCCACGAGACGTGCTCGACGAGCAGACCGCCGACGATCGGGCCCGCCGCGATCGAGATGGCCGAGGAGCCACCCCAGATGCCGATCGCCTGGTTGAGTTTCTCGGGTGGGAAGGTGTTGCGCAAGATCGCCAGGGTGTTGGGCAAGATGATGGCGCCGAAGATCCCTTGGACAGCCCGGAAGGCGATGACGCCGGCGACCGAGCCGATCTCCCCCACGGCGAGCGAGGACAGAGCGAAACCCACCACGCCGATCAGGAACAGGCGACGCCGCCCGAAGCGGTCTCCGAGCATCCCCATCGGGATGAGCAGCACCGCCAGCACCAGCAGATAGGCGTTGGTGATCCACTGCAGGTCGCTCAGCGACCCGTGCAACGAGCGGGCGATGTAGGGGTTGGCGACAGCCACCACAGTGGCGTCAACCCCGACCATGACCACGCCGAAGGCGATCGCCACCAGCGTCCATCCCGGATGGCCCCGGCCAGCTGCCCCTCGGTGCCCCCGGTTTTGGCGCCACGCGCCGAGCCCCGCCGTGGGAGACCCGCCGTCGCTTCGTCGATTGGGCTGGTCGGTCATTCCCGATCCTTTCGATGCCGCACGTGCCGCCAGCCGTAGACGGGTGCACGGCGCACGTCGTTGGCATATTATGGCCATATGGCACGACATGCCAGACCCACACGATGTGTCAGACTTCTGGTTCTTGGTCTCGAACGTGGCAAGCATCCGATGGCACCGGCCTCGCCGCGCGGCGGGCGGCGCTGAGAACCTGTGGACGCTTCTTCGACCCTGCAGGTGCCCCCGGCCACGGCGAACCAGGTGGGCGCCACGCGCGCAGTGGAGCCCGAGCCGGTGTCGATCACCGTCCGGCGGATCGCGCAGAGCCGGCGCGAGCTCGCTCAAGCCGCCGCACGGCTCTTCGTTGAACGGGGCTACGAAGCCACCACCGTCGAGGAGATCGCCCGCGCCGCGGGGATCTCCGTTCGCACCTTCTTTCGCTACCTGGGCGCCAAGGAGGAGGTCATCGACGACATCCTCGAGCAACGCATCGCCGGGTTCGCCGCCGCCCTCGGCGCCCGCCCGCCGGGCGAGGCGCTTTTCGACAGCCTGCGAGCAGCCGGCCACGACAGCCTCACCAAGGCGCTCGATGACGGGACCGTCGACCTGTACGCGGTGGTTCGGCGCACCCCGGTGCTGCGCGCCCGGTGGCTGGCCCGGTGCAACACCTACACCGACATGGTGGCCGACAGCCTTCGTGCTCGCCTCACCGTCCAGCGCGACCCGGTCGTTGCCGACCTTGCTGCCGGGGCGTTGATCGGGCTGATGACCACCGTCATCGACCGCTTCGCCGACACGCCTCGCGACACGCTCGCCGACGTCCTCGACACCGCCTTCGACCGCTTCGTGCACGGCTTCGGCGACCGAGCGCAACGGCCATGACCCCGTCCGGCCTCATCGAACCATGGCCCCGCCGCTGACGACAGCCACCTCGTTCCGCCTCGGCTCCGCTCCGGGCGAGCGGGCGCTCACACGCCGGGCACCAGGCTCCCCTACGCCGATCGGATGGAAGCCCCTACGTGCTCGGTGCGTCGCCGACCGGCGATGCCGGTCGGCGTAGATCGTCAGGGCAGCGAACGGTACCGGTAGATCCCGTCGTCGAGGATCCGAGCGACCCGCCCCTGGGCGACCAGCAAGCGTAGGTGGGCGGCGGTCTCGGTGACCGCCAGCATCTGGTTGAACAGGTCGAGCTCGGCGAGCGTGCGCTCCCGACGGGTCCAGCGCAGCCGGCCTGCCACCTCGAACACGCTGGTGGCCCCGGCTACGAGCGCGGCGAGGGTCTGATCGAGCCGCCTGCCGTGGTGGTCGACGAGCTGGTCGATCCGGGCGTGCACGCTCGGCGCCACGGGACCGTGGGCGGGGAGCAGCACGGCGTCGGGGAGGCGCCGGACCCGGGCCAGTGACCCCAGGAAGTCGCCGAGCGGGTCGTCCGATGCCACGGGTTCGAAGCCGATGGAGGGGGTGATGGTCGGCAGCACGTGGTCCCCGGCGAACAACAGCCGGTTGGCGGGATCCCTGAACACCACATGACCGCGGGTGTGGCCGGGGGTCTCGACCACCCCGAGGCGCCGGCCCGACTCGAACACGATGTCGCCTTCGTCGAGCCAGCCGTCGGGAGGCTCCCACTCGGAGCGCTGCGCGTCGTGGCCGCTCACCATCTCGGTGGCGGCCAGGTCGGCGAGGTGGGGCGCCCCGTAGCGGCGAAGCGCGCCCAGCCGGTCCTCGAAGGGGCTCCGGCCGGGATCGGCGATCGCCTCGAGCGACGGGCGCTCACCGGCACCGAGACTGACGGCTATGCCCTCTGAACGGCGCAGGGAGACCGCCATCGTGTAGTGGTCACGATGGGCGTGGGTGACGAGGAACCGGTCGATGTCGGCGACGCTTGAGTCCAGCGATGCCAACGCAGCGTCGAGGACCGCCCGGGCGTCGGGCACGGCCCAGCCCGAATCGATGCACACCAGACGGCCCGCGTCGACGATGACATAGATGTTGACCGCCCGCAGCCCATCGGTGGGAAGCGGCAACGGCACCCGGAACACATCGGGGCCTACCTCGTAGACGCCCGGAGCCGTCCAATCGTCCCCGCTCACCAGCCACCGACCGCCGAGCACGCCTCGGCACCGCGCCTGCGGCAACCGGTCACATGATGTTGGCCCCGCCCCCGGTGTCGCTCGGAGCGATCAGGCGCGGCCATGGTCGTCGGCTCCGAGCTGGCGGAGCTGGTCTCGTCCTTGGACGGCGCTCACGATGATGTCGACACAGGTGGCCAGGGGGACAGCGGTGGCATCGATCCACAGGTGGTACCGGCGGTGGTCGGCGACATCGGCGTGATAGAGGCGGTGGACGTAGCGATGCCGGGCAATGTCGGTTTGATGCTGGGCCCGCCGGGCGCTGCGCTCGTCCAAGCCCCCCAGGTCCATCACCTGGGCGATACGCCGTTCGACCGGGCCGTCGAGGCGGACGTGCAGCGCCCCGGGATGTTCTGCCAGCACGATCGCCGCCCCACGGCCGAGGATCACCGCGCCACGTTCCGCCTCGCGCCGCAACACCAAGGCGATGTGCTCTTTGTACGACGCCTCGTCGTAGCGCCCTTCGGCGTCGGGTAGGGGTATCCCCGTCCAGGCTGCCCCCGCCGGAGCGAAGAACGAGATCCAGTGGCTGAACCCCCGACCCAGGTCGTCCTCGACGGCGAGCACCTCTTCAGGACGCTCGGCGAGCTCCGCCGCGACCGAGGTGGGGATGGCCCGGTCCCAGAACGTGACGCCGAGCCGCTCGGCGACCCGTGGGCCGACCAAGCCCCCGCCCGCCCCATAGGCGGCGGAGATGGTCACCACCGGCTTTCGTGCTCCCACGGTGCCACCTACCGATCCTTCGACCCGTCTATATAGATGCGAGTATAGTCTTTCGCCGTGAGCCACCAGGGATCGAAGGTCGTCGCACGCCACAACGACGTCGCGGTCGCCTTGTACTCGCTCGCCGCGTCGGTCGTCCGGCGCATGCCGCGCGACGTCAGCCTCACCGCCGCGGCAACCCTGTACGCGCTCGAACGCCACGGTCCCCAGCGCCTCACCCGCCTCGCCGCCCTCGAGGGTGTCACCCAGCCATCGATGACGTCGCTGGTGACCAAGCTCGAGCACGACGGCCTCGCCGAGCGACGGCCGGATCCCAGCGACGGCCGCGGCGTGCTGGTCGCCCTCACCGGTGCCGGTGAGCGCTACGTGCACGAGCGCCGCCAGGCCGGTGCCGCCGGGCTCGTCCGGCTCATCGACGATCTCCCCGCCGCCCAGGCGAGGGCACTGCGGGACGCGCTGCCGGCGTTGCTCGCCGTGGCCGCTCTCGAATACCGCGACACCGACGCCGCCAGCCGGCTCACTCCCACGCCGGGGGGCGCTCAGTGGTGAACGACGGGCACGCCGGAGCAGCCAGCCCGTTCCGCCAGCCCAAGGCGGTGTGGGCGGTGGCGTTCGCCTGCGTCGTGTCGTTCATGGGGATCGGGTTGGTCGACCCGATCCTGCCGGCGCTGGCCAAGGACCTCAAAGCCAGTCCGAGCAGCGTCGAGCTGCTCTTCACCAGCTACCTCGTGATCACCGCGGTGGCGATGCTCGTCACCGGCTGGGTCTCCAGCCGTATCGGCGCGAAACACACCCTGGTCGCGGGGCTGGTGCTCATCGTGGTCTTCAGCGCCCTCGCCGGCTCGTCGCACAGCATCAACGGGATCGTCGAGATGCGGGCCGGGTGGGGGATCGGCAACGCCTTGTTCATCGCCACCTCGCTGGCGGTGATCGTCGCCTCGGCCAGCGGCGGGTTCGCCGGTGCCATCGTCTTGTACGAGACCGCCCTCGGGGTCGGCATCGGCCTCGGACCGCTCGTCGGCGGCGAGCTGGGGGGCATCTCCTGGCGGGGGCCGTTCTTCGGGGTGACGGTGCTCATGTCGATCTCGTTGATCGCAACCCTGGTGCTGGTCGACCGCACCCCGAGGCCGGCCAAACGGACGTCGATCAGAGAGCCGATCACCGCGTTGCGCCACCGGGGGCTCGCCATCATGAGCGTGACCGCCCTCTGCTACAACTGGGGATTCTTCACCTTGCTCGCCTACACCCCGTTCCCCATGCATCTGGGGATCCACCAGCTCGGCTACACCTTCACTGGCTGGGGAATGCTGGTCGGGATCTTCGCCGTCTTCGTCGCACCCCGCCTCCAACGCCGCTTCGGCACGCCACGTACCCTGTACGTCAACCTGGCCCTGCTCGCCGCCGACCTGGTCGTCATCGCCGCCTTCACCACCTCCAAGACCACCCTGATCGTGGCGGTGATCGTCTCAGGCGCCTTCGTCGGGCTCAACAACACCCTCACCACCCAAGCCGTCATGCTGGTGGCACCGGTCGAGCGGCCGATCGCGTCGGCCTCCTACGGCTTCGTCCGCTTCATCGGCGGCGGCCTCGCCCCGTACGTGGCGGCCAAGCTCGCCGCCCACTTCAACATCCACGTCCCCTTCTACCTCGGCGCCGTCGCGGTCGTCTTGGGCATCGTCGTGCTCACCAGGGGCCATTCCCTCATCGCCGCCGCCGAAGGCGCTGAGCAAGACCAAGCCCCGCCAGCCTCCAAGCTCGCAGTCCCCTCGGCGGCCGAGGCGGCGCCCGCACCTGCCAGACCCACAGCCACGCTACGGCTCGACGCTGCGACGCCGATGTCGTCGAGTGAGCCGGGGCCGGCTCGTCCGATCCTGATTGCGGTCGACGGTGCGCCGACCGCCAACGACGTGTGTGCGGCCGGCGCCGAGCTGGCCGTCGCACTCGGCGCACCGGTCGACATCCTCCACGTCGCCGAAACCGACGTAGCCGTGGAAGACGCCGTCGACGCCGAGAGCCCCGATGCCGCCTCAGCGGCCGTCACCGAGCACGTGGAGCAGCTGGCCGCTTTGGGCGTGACAGCTGCCGGGCATCTTCTTCGCGTCGTCGGCGACCACGGCGACGTCGGGCGGCGCATTGCCACCTTCGCCGAGCACCGCAGGGCCCGGATGGTCGTCGTCGGCGCCCCTCGCCACGGCGGCTTCGCCGGGCTGCTCGACGCCAGCGCCAGCGCCCAACTAGTCCGCCACGCCCCCTGCGACGTCCACGTCGTCGGTCCCCTAGGCTTCGTCGGCGATCCATCCGCCCCAGGTGAGGAGACGATGGGGTGAGCCACCGGTTCGCTCGCTGAAGCCTTGACGACCCGCGGGGGACGGCCGCGGAGCATCGAGATCCTTGGAGCGACACCTGCGGGGACGCGTCCCACGGTTCACCTTCACGGCGCAGGTTCCTCGGTCAGCTGCCTCGCCAGACGGGTGAGAAGCTCCGCCAGCTCGCTGTGGCGCTCGGGAGCCCACTCCCGGACCATCTCGGCCAGGCCGTCACGGCGCGCCGAGATCAAGGTGGCAACGGCGCTTTGCCCCTGTCCGGTGAGGCGGAGCCAGCCCCTCGGTGGTGTCGCGTCGCCGTCTTGGACACAGCACTCCACCCCGGGCGCGGTGACCGCCTCGACGTAGCCACGTTCGACGAGACCGTCGATGAGCAAGGCCATCGCCTCTTCGGGAACGCGGAGCCGGCGGGCCAGCCCCGCCAGGTCCTCGTCGGGGTGGTCCTCCAACCGGAGCAGCATCCAGCAGCACCGGGGATCGAGGTCGAGCCCGGCGCGGGCCGCCAGATGCTCGTAGATGCGGGTGCGGGCTTCGCGGCTCATGAGGACGCTGAGCGCCCGCCCTATCTCCTCAGCGGAGCTTCGCTGGGCCGGCATGGCGGTGGGAGCCAGCGTGTCAGCCGGGTTGGGCACCTGGCTCGTCTGGCGAAGCGGGACCTCCTTGAGCAGCCAGGTGACGGCGAACGCCACCGCAGCGATGGGGACGGCGACCAGGAACACCGTGTGCAGCGACGCCGCGTAGGCGTGGACAAAGCCGGAGTGCACGGACCGGGGCAGCTTGGCGAGGGCGGCCGGGCTGGCGCCGGCCGAGGCGCTGAAACCATGGGGCAGCGCGGCGCCGGCAAGGTAGTGGCGAAGGTTGCCTGTCAGCGTGTTGGCAAAGATCGCCCCGAACACCGCCGTGCCGAACGACCCGCCAATCGAGCGGAAGAAGGTCGCGCCAGCCGTGGCGACGCCGAGGTCCTCGTAGGCGACGGCGTTTTGGACGGCGATGACGAGCACCTGCATCACCCCGCCGATGCCGACCCCGAGGACGAACATGTAGATCGAGCTGCGGGCGGTCGAGGTGGCCACCCCCACCAGCGACAGCAGGTACATACCGACCGCCATGACGGCGGTGCCCACGACCGGGAAGATCTTGTAGCGGCCCCAGCGGGTGATGAGCAGCCCCGACCCCAGCGGGTGATGAGCAGCCCCGCCATGAGCGGGAGGAGCTCGAGACCCGAGCCGGTGGGGCTCGCGCCCCGCACCACTTGCAAGTACTGGGGAAGGTAGGTGATGGCCCCGAACATGGCGAAGCCCACGATGAACCCGATGGCTCCGGTGGCCGAGAAGATCGTGTTGGCGAAGAGCCGCAGCGGCAGCACCGGCTCGGCCGCCCGGCGCTCGACGAGCACGAACGCCGCGACGAGGAGCGCAGCGCCGACGGCCAAGCCCACGATCGGCGCCGAGCCCCATTGGTAGGTAGTCCCGCCGAGGGTCGTGAGCAGCACCAGGCAGGTGGCCGCCCCCGCCAGGAGGACGGTGCCGAGGTAGTCGATCACGTGGTGGACCCGGCTCAGGGCGCTCGGCAGGACGACGGCGGTGACCACGAGGGCGACAGCGCCGACGGGCAGGTTGATGTAGAAGACCCACCGCCAGGACAGGTTGGTGACGAAGAAGCCACCGATGAGTGGGCCGAGCACGCTCGCCATGCCGAAGACCGCACCAAAGATCCCCTGGTACCGGCCGCGTTCCCTCGGCGAGACGACGTCGCCGATGATGGCCTGCGCGCCGATCATGAGCCCTCCGCCACCGATGCCCTGCAGCGCCCGGAAGGCGATCAGCTCGACCATCGACGAGCTGAGACCCGACAGGACCGAGCCGACGAGGAAGATGACGATCGCGGCCTGGAAGAACGCCTTGCGGCCGTACTGGTCGCCGAGCTTGCCCCACAGCGGCGTCGAAGCGGTCGAGGCGAGGATGTACCCGGTCACCACCCAAGACAGGTGTGACAGGCCGTGCAGGTCGCCGGCGATGGTGGGCAGCGCGGTCGCGACGATGGTCTGGTCGAGCGCCGCCAGCAACATCCCAAGAAGCAGCCCGCCGATGATGACCAACACCCGGCGTTGGCTGAGCACCAGGCTGCTGCCCACAGACGGGCTGCTCCGACGACTCGCCGTGCCCTACTCGGCGCTCGGCGACATGCCGACCACATGTCGCGGCCACAGCGAACGGGCGACAGCAGGGACGGCCGTCCGCTGGGAGCCCTGCGAGGAGGGCTGTTGACCCGGCTGGCGCTCGGGCTCGAGGGGGCCATCAACACCCTGATCGAGCGGCCGTGCTGAACCGTTGAGTTCAGCCAACCTCTTCGCCTCGACCGTGGGACCGCACACGCCGGCGCGGGTCATACGCCACACGGCGAACAGCTCCGGCGGAACGTGACACGGCATGCCAAGCCTCCTACGCATTCCCAGGCCTCCTCGGCGCACCGGGGTCGCCAGCCAGAGCACTTCCCGGCTGCCCGTGGGAGCCGTCCGGCGCCGACGGCCGGTGCGGGTCGACCACACCGGCAGGGCGCCCGCTGCGCAGCGCCCGCTGGCGCTTGGCGATGAGGGAGGCGGCAGCGAGGAGCGGCACCGCCCGGAGGCGAGGTGAAGTTGGTTCCCAGCCGAGCAGGCGATCGAGTGAGTACCTACCCGGACCCGTCAGGGAAAGGCCGAACGCGGCGATACCGAGCGACAGCGGGAACTCGAGGCCCCGGTTCTGGTTGAAGAAGCCGTTCGGGACGTGGGTGCTGGCAGCGACCGCCATGGTGGCGGCGGCCGCCGCAGCACCCAGGCCCGTCGCGAGGCCCGTCGCGAGCAGAAGACCGCCGCCTGCCTCGCCCAGCCCGGCGGCCAGCGCGCTCGGGTATCCCGGCCGAAAACCCATCCGCTCGAACCCGGCGCCGGTCGCCTCCAGCCCGTGGCCGCCGAACCAGCCGAACAGCTTCTGGGCACCGTGGGCGAACAGCGTGGCGCCGACCCCTGCACGCAGGACCAGCAGGCCGACGTCGCTCGAGTAAGCGGCCGGCTCGGAACACCCCAGGCGCACACGCCGTCGGGCGCGCCGACCGGCCTCGTCGCGTGCCGAGCGGCCCATCATGCCACCTCCGCCGAGCTGACCGGCCCCAGCGCCGCGGCGAAGCAGGCGAGGGTTCGCGCCCAGGCGTCGCGGGCGGCCTCGGGCCGGTAGCTCGGCCGGGTGTCGTTGAAGAAGGCGTGCGGCGTGTCGGGATAGACGCGTAGCTCGTGGTCGACGCCCGCCGCATCCAGCGCCTCGTGAAACGCCGGCAGCCCGGCCACGATCGCCGGGTCGTCCTGGCCGTAGAAGCCACGCAGCGGACAGCGGGTGCCCGTCACCTGCTCGGCCGGGGGAGAGGACCCGTAGTAGACGACAGCGGCAGACAGCGTCGGCTCGTTGCAGGCGAGCTGGGCAGAAAGGCCCCCGCCCATGCAGAACCCGACCGACCCGACCGCCCGCCCGCCACAGGCAGGGTGTGTGTGCAGGTAGGAGACTGCAGCCTGCAAGACGGGCAGGTGGTGTCCGACCTCGGTCGCACCGCCGAAGAGCGTCCCGAGCGTCTCGCCGACTTGGCCGCCACGGCCAGCCGGCAGCTGGCCGAGAGCTTCGGCACGCTGCGCCTCGTCGCCGAGCACGGCCATCCACCGATCGGGCGGCAGGCTGTTCAAGAAAGCCTTCGCTTCCTCCACCCGCTCGGCGCCAAGCGCCTCGGGCCGCCCGCCGCCGGTCGAGTACAGCTCCGGGGCGAGGGCCACATACCCTGCGGTGGCGAAACGCTCGGTGACGTCTCGGATATGGCCGTCGACCCCCCATACCTCTTGGACGACCACCACGCCAGGCGTCGGCCCGGCGACTGGCGCCGGCCGGGCCAGGTAGGCGCTGGTCGGCCCCCGCGCGCTGTCGTAGTCGACCCACTCGGTGCTGAGCTGCATAGGCTGGTTCTCCTTTCCACCTCTTTGGGCGAGGGCATAGGACGGCGGACCCCGATCATGCGGACCCTCCCTGACTGGCCATCTCCTCCCCGCCCGCCTCAGCGGCGAGGTCCGCCCCCGTCGGGACGCCGTCGAGCTCAGCCTCGAGAGCGGGTCCTGTGACCCGATCGGACACCTCCAGCCACGCTCGCGTGTGGCGGTATGCCGCTGCTGCCAGGGCCTGGCCATGGCGGAAGTCGAAGGGCGAGGGGGCCTCGGGCTCGGGGGAAGGCACGACCCAGATCGCGCCGCCCAGTGCCGTGGCCCGATGCTGGGCTGCTGCCAGTTGCTGGCGGTGCAGCCTCGCCGCCACTAGGGAAACGCTGTTCATGGCGATCGCGACCGCGCCGCGCGGCGGCCGGACCCGAGCGGCGGTGGCGGTCGACAGGACGTAGACCGTGCGTGCTCCGAGATCGAGGGCCTCGGTCACCGGGCAACCGGCCGCCAGGCTCCCGTCGAGGAGCCACCGGCCTTCGTGGCGGACCGGCGGGAACAACCCCGGAATGGCGCTGGAGGCGGCCAAGGCGCCGACCACGTCTCCGTGGTCGAGGACCACCGCCTCCCCGCTCAGCGCGTCGGTGGCGACCGCGGCGAACGGCACGGCGGCCTCTTCGATCCGCTCGATCTCCAGCCAGCGTCGGACGAGGTGGCGGAAACGTCTCGTGGTCACCAAGTGATCACGCAGACCGAGAAATCCGGCCAGTACGACACCCGGCTCGAAGCGGAACACGGCTCGGCGTGACAGCCCGACCCAGGCAGCTTCGAGCGCTCGGGCGCCGCTGATCCCAGGATGCGTGGCATAGAAGGCGGCATTGAGCGCCCCGACAGATGAGCCGACGAGCAGGTCAGGCTCGACACCCGCGTCGAGCAGTGCCCGCATCGCCCCCGCCTGCATGGCCCCGAGATTCCCCCCTCCCGAGAGGGCGAAGGCCACGGTCACCTGCGACACCCACCCAAGCCCACGTCACCGCCGCCCGCGGCAGCGTTCATCGCTCAGTGCGTTCCTCGCCGGGAGGGCTGGCCGTGTCCATCCGGGAAGCCTCTCCCGCACCGTTCGTTGCGCCGTTCCCAGCTATTGGCCCATCCTCGCCCGCCCGCCCGACCGTGCGTTCGCCTTCGCCAGCAGAGGTGACGATTCCCCGCTCAGAGGCTACGAACCCCCGCTCTGGCTGCGCCGCTCTTCGCTGGCCGTTCTCGAGAGCGCCGTTCCCGGCGGCACCGGCGGCCGACGTGGCGGCGTCAGCTGCGCGCACGAACCGCGGTCCATGGTCGATCGTCGAACCGGCCTCCTCGTGCACGAACTTCTTGCCCCGCAGCGCCGAGGCGACCGCGGCGATGAGGCTCATCGCCACGGCGAAGCTCAAGATCAGCACGAGGCCGTGCTTGAACGGGCCGCCGATCAGCTGGGGGAAGAACGACCGGCTGGTGATCTGGGCGGCCTGGTGGGCCGGCAGGTGGGAGAGGACCTTCGGGCCGAGGAGCTTCGCCAACGGGTTGTAGCCCAGGAAGGAGGCGAACAGGTAGCCGAGCGGAGGGAGGTGGGAGAGCTGGGCGGCCGTGGCGGCCGGCACGCCATGGGCGACGAGGCCTCGGGACATCGCGGCGGGGACCTTGGCGTTCAGCCCGAAGACCATGAGCGTGAAGAACAGCCCCATCGACAGCGGCATCCCGGCGTTGCCGAAGGTGACACGCATGCCCGACGCCGCCCCGCGCTCGCGGGCGGGGACCGAGTTCATGATCGAGGCGGTGTTCGGCGAGGCGAACAGCCCCATAGCGATCCCGCTCACCACCATCACCACCGCGAAGGGCGCGTAGGCGAAGTTCGGCGGGAAGGCCATCATGGCGAGGTACGCCCCGGCGGAGATCACCATGCCGGCCGTGGCGAACGGCCGGGACCCGTAGCGGTCCGAGAGCTTGCCCGAGATCGGTCCGGCGAGGACGAAGCCGCCCATCCACGGCAGCATGTAGATCCCCGACCACAGCGGCGTGTTGACGAAATCGTAGCCGTGCTGGGGCAGCCAGATGCCCTGGAACCAGATGATCAGCATGAACTGCATGCCACCCCGGCCCACCGCGCCGAGGAACTGGGCGACGTTGCCGGCGGTGAACGCCCGGATGCGGAACAGCGACAGCCGGAACATCGGCTCGGCGACCTTCATCTCGACAAAGACGAAGGCGATGAGCAGGGCCAAGCCGCCGAAGATCATCTCGAGCACGAACGGGTCGGCCCAGCCGGTGAGTGAGTGGCCGTAGGGCTTGATGCCATAGGTGACCCCGACGAGGACCATGGCGAGCCCAGCTGCGAAGGTGACGTTGCCGAGCCAGTCGATCTTG